>PUNW01000047.1 GCA_003552665.1 Spirochaetaceae bacterium
GCACATCCGCGCCGTAGGTGAGTGGTAAGGCATACGAAAGCGGTTGCAGCCACACCGGTAAGGCCGCCACCGGTATGAACAGCCCGCAGAGAAAGATCATTGGAAACCGAAAGAAATTCGAGAACGTCTGGGCTTCGAAAACTTCGCGCACCGAGACGGCGATGAAGAGTCCCAGAAACGTTGAGCTCGTCGCGATGAGCACCACGACCGCAACGAGATGCGTCCACACGATTCCTCCGAGGTCTACGATGAACGCTGCGATCGCTACCGGGATGAATGCGTTGGCGGTTCCGAAGATAATCGCGCCGGCGGTCTTGGCGAGCATCAGAAGCTCGAGCGAAATTGGGGCGAGGAGCAGGCGCTCGAACGACCGGCCCTTCTTCTCAAAGGTGACGGTAACGGCGAGCATGCTGGTGGTGCCGAAGAGAACCGACACGCTCATCACTCCCGGCAGTATCTCAGGGATGGTCTCTACTCCGGCGCCCGAACGGGTGAAGAAAGCCGCCGTCCACGCTATTGGAAAAACCAGCCCCCAGCTGATGTTCGGCGGTTTCAGGTAATAGGCGCGCATATCTTTACGCAAGATGCTCCAGAATGCAATCCAACGTTTCATCCGGCAGCCCTCATCTTAGCGTTATCGGCGTTGTTCTCGCGCATGCGCCCGGCCTCAATGCCGGTGATGCGTACAAACACCTCCTCCAGCGACGGGCGAACCCGACGCGCCTCGAAGATTGCCGCGCCCTGGTTCTCCAAGAACCGTACCAGCGGCCCAATCGAGAGTTCCTGAGCGGACTCGATCCGCAGCCCGGTATCGCTAACAAAGCGAGCGGTAACGTACGGAAAGGCGCGAGTGATCTCGCTGCAGGCGGAGCGCAACGCGCCTCCGAGCTCGAACTGCACTACATAGTGCTGCTGATTTTGTTGCATCAAGCGCTCGACCGTATCGACCTGTGCTACCCGCCCGGTAACGATGAATGCCACGCGGTGACACAGGCGCTCAGCTTCCTCGATGTAGTGCGTTGTCAGGAATACCGTCATCCCGCCGGCGTTGAGATCCTGAATCAATCGTCGTATCTGGCGGGCGCTTGCGACGTCGATACCGCTCGTCGGCTCGTCGAGAAACAGGATCGGCGGAGAATGGATAATTCCGGCTGCAATTGTGAGCTTTCGTCGCATCCCCTTGGAGTAGGTCCCGAACCTGCGTGCGGCGGCGGCTGTGAGGTCGAACTGCCGGATAAGCTCGCCGGCGCGGCCCTCGCGCTCGCGCCTGCGCATTCCGTATAGCGCTCCGCAGAAGCAGAGGTTCTCAAAGCCGGTCAGCTCAGGGTAGAGATTGCTCTCATCGGGAACCACACCCATCAGATGCTGCGCGGCCTTGGGGTGGCGTGAGGTGTCGATTCCGCCAATGCAAACGCTTCCTGAGTCAGGCCGCGCCAGCCCGGTGAGCATATTGATGGTGGTGGTCTTCCCAGCCCCGTTGGGACCAAGGAAGCCGAACACCTCCCCCGGGGCTACCGCGAAACTGGTGTTATCGACGGCCTGTACCGAGCCGAAGCTCTTTGCGAGCCGCGCAACCTCGATCGCGTGACTGTTCTGGGGCGCTGTTTTGCTGTCGGCGTACATCGCTTTACTCCTCCTGCGTAGCTCAACACCGTCGGTAGTGAGCGGCTTCTGAGTCAGCATCCTTCGCACTCCTCGGAGTCCGTTTCGGCAGGACCGAGGAGCTCCTGCACCCGCCCGTGCCAGGCGGCGAGGCGCTCGAGGTCGATGCGATAATGGACGAAGTATCCCCGCTTCTCAGCCTGCACGATTCCGTTATCGCGCATCACCCGCAGATGCTGTGACACCGCGCCCTGGGTGATTTGTAGCCGAGCGGCGAGCGCGTTGACGCACATGGGGTGCTTCTTGAGCAACCGAATGATCTCAACCCGCGCATGTACCGACAATACCTTGAAGATCCGGGCGAGTTCTCCGGAGTCGGCCTGCGCGATTGACGGCTCTGACATAATTTAGCATCCACTAATATACTAACATGCCTGCCGAAAGCCGGCAACCCGGCGCAGCGGGTAACCCGGATGCAGCGTGCAATCCGGGCGCAACGGCCTGCTGCAACCCGAACTACCCGGCGGGGCGGCAGCGCGTCGGGGCGGCGCCTCCTCGGTTGGGTCACCTACTACGAAGGCGGTAGCTTGCCGACCGGTGCGGCGTAGACGGCGAACTCATCGTGGCCGTCCAGTCCTGTGAGGGCATCGAGCTTCTCCTGGTCGTATGCGCCCACTGCGCAGGTTCCGCAGCCGATCTCTTCGCAGGCCAGATAGAGGTGCGCGCAGACGTGGCCGGCGTCAAGCAGAATTAGCCTCAGGCTCTCAAAAGCATAGCGCCATTCACAGCGGTAGGGGATTGCGGCCCACACGAAATCGACTGCGCCGCCGAAATGGTGGTTGAGCAGCGCCTCATCCAGCTGTGCGTCCAGCCCCTCCATCTTGCGCTCCAAATGCAGGCCGTGGTCAAACGGGAGGTAGCGATAGAGCCCCGGTTCGAGCCCGTCGACGCGCGAAACGAACAGGTAGGTTTCAAACGGGTGGCGGGCTCCGCCTGAGGGCACCGTGCGAAAGCTTGCCTTCTCGGTGGTTTTGCGTACGCCCTGGGTCGCCCAAAGGAGATAGGAAAGCTCAGCGAGACTCAAGGCTGCATCGGAGAACTTTCGGTGCGAGGCGCGCTTGGCAATTGCATCCTTCAGGGCGATCGGCTCGCCCACGGCGGCGCTCGGCTCAGGCAGCTCAATCGTCGGGCCGCTGTGCGGCTTCTGCATCGGCGGAGCCGGTTTACCCTGACCGTGGTCGGTTTGGCTGCGGTCCAGCTGTGGCCAGCGGGTCTTCAGCAAACGGCGTGTCTCCTGGTTGTCAAAGTAGGCCATCGTCTTGCTCCTTAGGCGGAAGGGCTGTTTCGATCGGTATCTGAAACGCCTGCGCCGGTCTCGAAAATCCTGCTTAGCTCGGCGCGCATATCAGGCGACTGAAGCGCTTGATCGATAGCATCACGGAGTTCGATATCCGATTCGTGGAGAACCATCACCACGTCAAGTCGCGCGCACGGCTCGGTCGCCGGGACGATCTCACCTTGAAAGTACTGCCTGGACAAGTGCGAGCCGACGTGGCGCTCGGTAATAACCCCGTCGACCTGCCGCCAAATGAGCTTGGCGACGCCTTCGATATCGTTGTTCACGTCAACGAGTTTCACCCGCTCGGCATCAAGACAGTCCTTTGCGTACGATCCGCGCTGGGCCGCGACACGCTTTCCATCAAAGAAGCTCGCCGAGAACAGCTCATCGTCCTTGCGCTGGTCCGCATGCACGAAGATTACCGGCTCGAAAACCGCGTACGGCCGCGTTACCACCAGAGGCTCATTCTCAAACAGAGCATTCGGCCAGCCGACGTTGGTGATGATCCGGATGCGACCGGCTTTGAAATCCCGGATGACGCTTTCGAACTCGTCGCCCTGAAACTCGAGCTCCAGTTGCAGTTGCCGGTTGAGCGCATTCATCGCCTCGATGCTCATCCCCACCGAAACGCCGTCACGGAGCAGAACCCAGGGCGGATAAGCGATATCGTGTCCGACACGCGCGAGGCCGGACGCCGGAGGCGATGCTGAGCCTGTCGCCTCCTGCCGTGTCCCGGCGTCGCGAATGATGGCGCGCGCGCGGGCCTCGAGGCTGCGCAGATTTTCGCCGCTGTGCTCCTGTTGTTTGACACTGGAGAGAATGTGTTTGGAGCTGCGTGACAGCAACTGCACGCTGTTCTGCAGTGTCGCCATGTTGGTTGCAATTTCGTCCGCCGTCCGTGACTGCTGTTCAGCCGAGGCGGCAATCCCTTCCACTTCCTGCTCCACCTCGCGAATAGAGGCGGCCGAACGCGAGATTTCGCTTTGCGTGCCTTCTATGCGGGCCGTGACGTGGTTCTTGGCGGATTCGTAGCCCGACAGGCTATCGGATGTTGTCTCCATATCGGAGCGCAGGGTAGCAAGCAGCTTCTCGATCGTTGCGGTCAAGGTCTTGCTGCGTTCCGATAGCTTCTTCACTTCACTCGCAACCACCGCGAAACCTTTCCCGTGTTCACCGGCGCGCGCAGCCTCTATTGCGGCGTTCAGGGCCAGCAGGTGGGTGAGCTCAGAGATGTCCTCGATTGCATCCACGGTTTCCCCAATGCGTTTTGAAGCTTCGGTCACCTGGTCAAACAGACGACGAAAGCTCTCGAACTGCTGCTCCATCGCCTGCAGCGCGTCGGTGATCTCGTGCATCGTGGAATCGGCGTTTGAGACGATTGCGCTTGCGTCCGAGAGCCGCTGTTTGGCGGTGTCGACATGCGTGGCGATCTGCTCGGATCGTGAGGTATTGCCCTGCAGCTCGCGATAAATACCCTCGACCGAGCCGACATTCTGGTCGTTGGATTGAACCATCTCGGAGATGAAGGTTGCATTGATCGCAGCGACCGAAAGCATCTCGCGCAGGTTTCCCGAGAAGCTCGCGAAAATCGTCTCGAACTGGTTAAGCGCTTCTACAGCGTCCGGGGGTGCGGGCGGAGTATCCGAATCCTCGCGTGAGGTCGTTTCCTGCATAGACAGGCGTTAGAATAGCAGACGGGTCAGTCGATGTAAAGAAAGCGCGTTGCACTACGGTTCGAATAGACCGTTGAGCGTGGCGTAACGCACCAGATCGACCTGGTTGCGCAGTCCGAGCTTGCGCATCAGGCTGCTGCGGTGGTTCTCGACGGTTCGCTTGCTGATGTACAGATGCTCGGCGATCTCCTGGGTGAGCATCCCCCTCGCGACTAGGTGAAAGATCTCGCGCTCGCGTGGTGTGAGACGGCGAAATTGCTCCATGCTCCCCGCCCCGTCAACATAACCTTCCTGCAACTGCTTATGGTTGGCTTTTGTGTGCACGAATACGAACAGTTCTTCACGGCTCACCGCCCGGATCGCTTCCAGCAGGATTTCCGGGCTCGCGTTCTTGGTGACAAGACCCAGCGCACCGCGCTGCAGTGCCTGCGCTATCAGCGCCCGATTGGCGGCGTCCGCGCATACCAGCAAACGGACCTGCTTCTCGCTGTTCTGAACGAGGTGAAACAACGATTCCAGACGCGGGTGTGCGGTTTGCCAGTCCAGCAGTAACACTTCGGGAGTGGCGGTGCCGATGATCCTGAGGGCCTCCTCAGCTGAGGCTGCTTCACCGGCGATGGCGGCCTCAGACGACCCCTCCACAATGCTCCGTACTCCGAGACGGTAGGTCGTATTCTCGTCAACGATGAGCACTTGCAGTTTTCGCATTTTTTGCACCATTTTTCGTGTACTATTAAAACATCATTCCTGTAAAAGCGAAATAAGTAATAGCGCCCATTTTCCTGTGAGTGTTACGCAGTGTTGCCTTGATCTGCCGGGCGGTTGCTATTCTTTACACTATTTTGACGTTATGTGGACTTGGTATTGATACGCCTACTGTACCTTCCAAACTAAGCTGACATCGGAAATGCAGACCGGAACATGCAGTCTTTCGGTGTACAAAAGGAGATCATGCTATGAAAAACACGCGACGAACTTTCTCATTTATTGTGACCGGACTCGTGTTGCTTGCGCTGATGGCTGTTCCAGCTTTCGCTCAGTTTGATGAGCCGGAAGAAGCCCCGGACCAGCAGCAACAACCACCGGAGGCTCAGGATCCCATGCAGCAGCCGGAAGCTCCGCAGGTCGATGTTGACTCAGAGGAGCTCGACCGTTTCGCAGGCGCTATGAACGAGGTGCAGGAGATTCAGATCGATTCTCAGGCCCAGATCGAGTCGCAGATCGAGGCCTCGGAACTGGATCAGCAGCGCTTCCAGGAAATTCACAGCGCATCGATCAACCCCCAGGTCGAGGTTCCGGAGGACGTTAGCGACTCCGAGCAGGCGGCCTACGATGAGCTGCTGGACGACCTGGTTGAGGTCGAGCAGGATGCTCAGGAGCAGATGCAGCAGGCTGTCCAGGATCAAGGGCTCGACGTGGAGCGCTTCAACGAGATTGCGACCGCGATTCAGCAGGACGACGAGCTCTGGCAGCGCTTGCAGGAGCGCATGGAATAACGGAAGGAAAGTCGGACACTGCCGGGCACGACAGGCTGCTCGTAGCCACGAGCACGAGCTACAGCCTGTCAGCCGGTAGCTTGAAGTAAGCCCCCCACCCGCGGCCCGGCCGCATGCCGTCGTTTACGGCGGTACCCACAATGCGGCGGGTCGCTTTTTTCAGCTTACCGCGATGGCTTGACAACTGTAGGGCATTTCGGTACTGTACTGCACATACAAACGCGTCTCCTTCGTCTAGTGGTTAGGACACCGGGTTTTCATCCCGGCAACAGGGGTTCGACTCCCCTAGGAGATGCCGAGCAGTCGAACCGGCCGCTCTCCTCCGCGTGGGGATAGCGGCCTTTTTTTTTATCCGATTTAGTCCGGCCCGCCTTCGTCCTCGCGTTCTGATTCGCTGCCGCCGCCGCTACCGCTGTGTTTTTGCTTCAGGCTTTCGAGTACCGGCAGAATTTGACCGAGCTCGATCGGCAGCGGGAAGACCAGTGTTGAGGCCTGCTCGGCCGCCACTTCCGAGGCGGTGCGCAGCGAGCGCAATGTCATCGCTCCGGGCTCGCCATGCAGTATTCGTGCAGCCTCGGCCAGCCGTTTTGACGCCTCTTTTTCGCCCTCAGCCTGGATTACGATCGCGCGGCGGGTGCGCTCAGCTTCGGCCTGGCGCGCAATTGCACGTTGCATCTCAGTCGGGATCACGACGTCTTTGATTTCAACCGCTGAAACCTTGATCCCCCACGGGTCGGTAGCCTCATCGATGATCTGCTGCAGGACTTTGTTGAGCTTTTCGCGCTCGCCGAGGAGCTCATCCAGCTGGGCTTGGCCGACGACGCTTCGAACCGTGGTTTGCGCGAGTTGGATTGTGGCTTCGTGGAAGCGCTGGACGTTTACGATCGCCTTGGTCGGTTCCACAACGCGGTAGTAGAGTACCGCGTTCACTTTGCATGAGACGTTATCCTGGGTTATGACCTCCTGAACCGGTACGTCGTAGACGACGGTGCGCAGCGGCACGCGGATCAGGCGATCGACTATCGGAATGATGAAGATCAACCCCGGCCCCTTCATGCCGATCAAGCGCCCTAAGCGCAGGATTACGGCGCGTTCCCACTCGCTGATGATGTGAATCGCAAGGACGAGCAGAATAACGACCAGGATGATTGCCCCGACCCAGCCGACCAGCTGGCCCTCCAGCAGTTCGATAAGTGCGCCCATCACAACCCTCCTTTGCTCCGGAAGCTAGCACGCTATTCCAAAGTCGGCCGGGTCACTCATTCGGGGTTTCGTATGCGGCAGCCTTCATGGCCGGCTCTACCACAATCTGCATCCCCTCTTGCCCGTTGACCCGTACCGCTGTTCCGACCGGGATCGGCTCACCGGAAGCGCTGCGCGCGGTCCACCACTCGCCGCGAATCTTGACCACACCGGCAGGCGCCAGCTCTTCGACCACGACTCCCTCGTAGCCGTGCATGCCGAGCTCGTCATGCACTGCCGGGCGGTTGCGCGATTTCAGCACTTTGGTAATCACCAGCACGAAGAACCCTGCGGTCACCGCTGCCATCCCCAGCACCGTCACAATGAAAGTCTGAAACCACTCTTCAGGCATCATCGGCTCCACCGGCATCAGTAATGCTCCGATAATCAACGCCACAACTCCGGCGGCGGTGAGGAATCCGAACGTGGGAGTGAAGGCTTCCAGCACGAATAGAATGACCGCGGCAACAATCAGCACAATGCCGAGCGCGTTCACCTCGAACATACCGAGCCCGAACAGCGCGAGTATCAGCGCGATGACGCCGAGGGTCTCGGGAACGAAGGTTCCCGGCATGTTCAGGCCGAAGAAGATTCCGTAGATCCCGAGCAGGAACAGCAGCAACGCGACCTGGGGATTGCTGATGAAGTTCATGATGCGTTGCCGGGTGGTCATCTCGAGCTCGGTTAGGGTGGCCTGCTCGGTCTCGAGAATGACCTCCTCCCCCGCGATCTCGACGGCGTAGCCGTCAAGTTGCTCGAGCAAGGCGGCCGTGTCGCCAGCGATGAACTCTATCACGCCCTCCTCGAGGGCGTCGTTCGCCCCGAGCGTGAGATTCTCGGTGACGAACTTCTCCGCGATCTCAGCAGGGCGACCTCGCTCCTGAGCCACGTTGGTCATGTGCCCGGCGAGAAAGGTCACGGTCTTGTCGTCGGCCGGTTGCTGTTGCCCGTTTCCCGGTTGCATCTGCACCGGCATCGCGGCTCCCATGGTGGTTCCCGGCGACATCGCCGCCACGTGTCCGGCCATGAGGATAAACGTTCCGGCTGAGGCGGCGAGCGCACCGGAGGGATGCACATAAGTGATCACCGGAATCCTCGTGTTGAGCAGTTCGCGCATGATCTCGAGGGTTGCGTCGACGAGGCCCCCGGGGGTGTCGAGCCGGATCATGAAAGCGTTCGCCCCCCGTGCCTCAGCCTCGGCCAGACTCTCTTTCAGGAACTGGGTGGTTCCTGCGGTAATAGTTCCCTGAACGTCGACGACGAGGATTTCCGGGGCGGACTCGTCTTCGGTGTCATGCTGTTCGGCAGGAAGCGGCAATGCAAGCAGCGCCGCACCGGCGAGCAGTAGGAGCAGAGGCTTGAGTGGGACTGTGTGTTTCTTCGGCCTCACATATTAAGTATAGCGCCCAAGTTGGCATTCAGGCAATGAAGATACGCACGCGTGCCGCCTCCCCGTGAGCCGCGGGGTTGAGGCTGCGGGGTCTATCCGGGAGCAGCGTTCAGGGCGGCGCGTTCAACACGACAGGCTGAAAGCTTGAACGGCGCGATCCGCGAATGGGGATCGAGCTCGTCGCGAGTGAGCATGTTCACCGGCGCCTCGCCGTAGTGAAACGGCATGAACAGCTCACCCGGAGCAACTTCTGCGCTTACGCGGAGCGTCGTGTTCAGCGACCCACGCGCGGAGGTGATTGTGACTCGCTCACCGTCGTGGAGTCGCTTGCGGGCCGCATCACGCGGGTGAATCAGGGCGTAAGACCGATCGGCGAAACTCCGCAGCGCCGCGTTGCGCCGGGACATGGTAGCGGAGTGATACTGATAGAGAATTCGGCCGGTGTTGAGGATGAACGGA
>PUNW01000263.1 GCA_003552665.1 Spirochaetaceae bacterium
TACGGTTTACAAGGGTGGGCGTTGCGCCGTATTCTTCCACATAGTGTTCAGGTTGCCGGTGCCCGACGACTTCCACCTCCACCTCAGACAAGGAGCGCCCCTTGCCGGCTACGTGCGTGACGCCGCCGAGCAGTTCGGCCGCGCACTCGTCATGCCGAATACTCTGCCCCCGATCCACACACCGGAGCAAATCGAGGCCTACCGCAGCCGGATAGCGGCGACGGAAACCGCTCATCCTTTCGAGCCCTTGATGACCTTCAAACTCGCTCCCGAGCACGATGCTGCTGCGATCGCGAGACTGGCCGAAGCCGGTGCGGTGGCGGCAAAGTACTATCCGCGGGGCGCGACCACCCATAGCGAAGACGGCATCGAGGATCTCTGCGCCTTATACCCGGCGCTCGAAGCGCTAAAGGAGCACGATCTGGTGTTATGTTTGCACGGGGAGGACCCGAGCGCATTCTGCCTTGAGCGTGAGCAGTCCTTCCTGCCGCATCTCGAAGAGCTCGTACGCAGTTTCCCCGGATTGCGGATTGTGCTCGAGCACATCTCCACCGAGGCAGGCGTGCGCGCGGTTTCGGCCTTGCCCCGCACAGTCGGCGGGACGATCACCGCGCACCATCTGCTGCTGACGCTGGACGACCTCATCGGAGGTTCTCTCAACCCCCATCTGTTCTGTAAGCCGGTGTTCAAGACGCCTTCGGACCGCGCCGCGCTTCGTGAAGCCGCAACATCCGCACAGCAACGCTTCTTCTTCGGATCGGACAGCGCGCCGCACCCGCGCAGCGACAAAGAGGGTGCCTGCGGATCTGCGGGGGTTTATAGCACACCGGTCGCGGTGGCGTTGCTCGCCGAGCTCTTCGAGCAGACCTGTGGTAACGACAATGGCCTTGCCGGTCCTGAGGCCGAACCGCTATGGGTGCGGCGGCTTCGGGGATTCCTCTGCGAAAACGGCGCTGATTTCTATCGGCTGCCGCGAGCTGCAGGCCGGATTGTCCTTGAACCGGCGGAATGGACCGTGCCCCAGGACTATCACGACGTGGTACCGGTGCATGCCGGAGAGCGCTTGCGGTGGCGTGCGCGCCGGGTGTAGATTGTGTTGGAGCTCGGCCGGTCCCGAACCTCGACCGAGAATCACAAGAATGGCGATCTCGGACTACTGAGCACGGCACCGCCTGAATAGTGGTCCCGTCCGGTAAGGAGAACCTCAATGCTTACGATCATTCCCGCGATTGATATACTGGATGGTAAATGCGTACGGTTGCTCCGCGGCGCGTACGACGAGGTGACCGAGTATAGCCGGGATCCGGCGGGGATGGCGCGTGAGTTTGAGCTTACCGGCGCAACCCGCATTCATGTCGTCGACCTCGATGCTGCGCGGGGCGACATGATGAACAATCGGCGGCAGCTGAGCAAACTGCGACGTGCGGTGAATGCGACGATTGAGCTCGGCGGCGGTGTTCGCAGCGAAGAGGACATCGAGGAGCTCCTCGAGCTTGGGATCGACCGTTTCATTATCGGCACGGCGTTCGCGCGGAATCCGCGCGTCGTTGAAGGCTGGGCCGCCCATTTCGGGCCGATCTTCCTGGCGGGGATCGATGCACGCGCGGGGACTGCCCGGACTTCGGGATGGGAAGAGGATGCCGGCACCTCCGCGGTCGAGCTTGCCCGAGCGGCGCGCGATCACGGGGCTTGCGGGATTGTCTTCACCTCGATAGAGCAGGACGGCACCCTTGCCGGACCGGACATCGAGTCAACCAACCGGATCGCGGAAGCCTCCGGACTGCCGGTGATTTTGTCCGGAGGCGTCGGTTCATTATCCGACCTCGAGGAGGTGGAACGGCGGGGTCACGCCAACCTCAAGGGCGTAATCGTCGGCAAAGCGTTGTATGAGGGGCGAGTGACGTTGCCCGAACTGTATGAGCGGTTCCCCCAAGACCCGTCCCAGGCGGAGTGTCCATGGTGAGCGAGAAGGTGTTTCCGGCCGTGATCTGCGGTCGTGACGGCCGACCGCGCGATGCGGTGCTGATGAATGCCAAGGCGGCAAGCAAATCACGAGAGCGCGGTGTTCCGTGGGTCCTTCATCCCGAAACCGGTCGGCTCCTGCCGTATTCGAGCGCCGGGAGGCTCGAGACGCTGGACGAGCGCGACGGTTGGTTTCTGCTGACCGTGTCATCCGAGGCCGCTGCGAGCTCTGAAACCGACGTGAGGAAGCCGGCGGCGGATGCCGGCGAGGATGAGAATCGCGCGGGCCCGGGGCCGCAACGAGGCCGGACCGGCGGTCACACCGATACGGTGTCATTCGAGGTGCTTCGGCGGGTGGCCGCTACGATCGCACAGCGCAAAGAGAGCCTCCCGGAGGGTTCATACACTACATACCTGTTTAGGCAGGGGCCGGGAAAGATTCGCAAGAAGACCGGTGAGGAGGCGATTGAGCTGCTCCTCGCGGAGACCCCTGAAGAGCTGGCCGCAGAGGCTGCGGACCTGCTATACCATCTCACTGTGCTGCTCGAAGCAACCGGTGTGGGGTTCGCTCCGGTATTGGAAGCCTTGCGACAACGCGAGTAGCACGCCGCGCGCGTGGAAAGAATGCGCGGCACAAGGGTCTAAGCCTGCGGCCGGTGTCCGGCCGGCTCCCGGCGGCCCGCCGCCGGGGTCTCGTCAGCGGCCGATGATCTCGACGATACGGCTGCCGATCTCGCGGGTTGAGCTTACCGGTCCGTCTTTCCCTGCGATATCGGCTGTACGATATCCCTGGTCGAGAACCTGCCGGACGGCATCGAAGATGAGGTCATGGGCCTCTTCCAGCGCGAAGCTGTACTTCAGCATCATCGCCGCCGAAAGGATCTGGGCGACCGGGTTCGCGATTCCCTTGCCGGCGATGTCCGGCGCGGAACCGCCGGAGGGCTCGTACAGCCCGAAGGCGCCTTCGGCGGCGTTGAGACCGGCGAGAGAGGCGCTGGGCAGCATCCCCAGTGAACCCGTTATCATCGACGCCTCGTCCGAGAGGATGTCGCCGAACATATTGCCGCACAGGACTACGTCAAACTGTCCCGGATTACGCACTAGCTGCATCGCAGCGTTGTCGACGTACATATGCTCGAGCGAGATGTCCGGATACTCGTGCCCGACCTCGGTCACGACTTCACGCCACAGCACCATGCTGCTGAGCACGTTGGCCTTGTCGATCGAGGTTACCTTGCCCCGGCGCAGGCGAGCGGCCTCGAACGCAACCCTCGAGATCCGTTCGATCTCGGGCCTGGTGTACACCAGGGTGTCGAAAGCTCGCTCGGAGTCACGGCCCTTCGGTTCTCCGAAATAGATCCCGCCGGTGAGCTCGCGAACCACCAGAAGATCGAGACTATCGCCGAAAACCTCGGGTTTCAGCGGCGACGAATCGCGCAGCGGCGGGAAGATGATCGCCGGACGTAGGTTAGCGAACAGGCGGAAGTGCTTCCGCAGGGGCAACAGCGCACCGCGCTCCGGCTGCTGCTCCGGCGGCAGATGCTCCCATTTGGGGCCGCCGACCGAGCCGAACAAGACCGCATCAGCGCGCTCACAAGCGGCGAGCGTGGATTGCGGCAACGGATGCCCGTGGAGGTCGATGGCTGCGCCCCCTACCGGCTGTTCTTCAAGCCCGAGCTCGATACCGAAGCGCTCGCTGATTGCACGCAATACCGCCCTGGCTTCCGCCATCACTTCAGGTCCGATACCGTCGCCCGGTAGAACCGCTACTCGCTTGGTGCTCATGGCGCTCATGATTACACTGAATCAAAGCCGATTGCAAGCGCAGCGGGCGCTCGGCAGCGTGGGCGTTGCGGGCTGAGCGCAAATCAGATACTCTGAGGGTTCGGTGGCACTCCTGCGTTCTCGGCTCCGGCCGCTCAGGCAGGTGGCGGCCGTATGGCCTCAGGGACGGAACTCGTGTGTGCCGCTGTGACGAGACACTACTTCGGTAAGGAGATATCATGGATAACAAGACCTTGGAACAGGTTGCGCTTTCAGTGCGATCGTTGGCGATGGATGCCGTTGAGGCAGCGAGCTCGGGGCACCCCGGTCTGCCGATGGGTACAGCTGAGTTAGGGGCCTTGTTGTACGGCGAGGTGCTGAACCACTATCCGAAAGATCCGGACTGGCCCAATCGCGATCGTTTCGTGCTGTCGGCGGGGCACGGATCGATGCTTCTCTACTCGCTGTTACACCTTTCGGGATACGAGCTGCCGATTGAAGAGCTCAAACAGTTCCGGCAGGTCGGGTCACGGACGCCCGGCCATCCCGAGTACGGCTACACCCCCGGCGTCGAAACCACTACCGGCCCGCTCGGACAAGGCGTTGGGAACGCGGTGGGGTTGGCGCTTGCCGAGCGCATTCTGGCTTCGCGATTCAATACGGCCGCCCACACGATCGTTGATCACTGCACCTACGTGCTCGCCAGCGACGGCGATATCATGGAAGGCGTAGCCTCGGAAGCGTCTTCGCTTGCCGGTCACCTCGGTCTCGGGAAGCTGATCGTCTTCTACGACGACAACCAAATCAGCATCGACGGATCGACCGATATCACCCTGAGCGAGGATGTTCCGGCGCGCTACCGCGCGTACGGCTGGCACACAACCGAAGCCGACATGTATAACCCTGACAGCCTGCGTACGGCGCTAGAGGCAGCACGCGCAGAGACCGGCCGGCCGAGCCTGATCGCGGTCAAATCGGTCATCGGGAAGGGCTCTCCGAACAAGGCTGGAACGGCCGGGGTTCACGGTGCAGCGTTGGGTGCTGATGAGGTGCGCGAGACCAAGCGCGCGCTCGGTCTGCCTGAGGACGAGACGTTTCACGTTGCGCCGGAGGCGAAGAGCTTTTTCGCAGAGTATCAAACCGAGCTCAAGCGCCGGTACGAAGCATGGCGGGCAACGTTCGACGCCTGGTCTCAGGCCAATCCGGCACTGAGAGAAGAGTGGGACGCCACCATCGCTGATAAGGCGAAGGCGGCCGAATTCGCCCTGAAGCAGATCTCGTGGCCGAGCTTCGAGCTCGGCGAAAGTGCTGCTACTCGACAGGCAAGCGGAAAGGCGATCAAGGCCATCGCCGCCGGTTGCGCTCAGTTCGTCGGTGGGTCGGCAGACCTCGCGGCGTCAAACAGCACCGGTTTCGCAGCCGAAGGCGGCGAGCAGAGCGCTGCGAACCCGTCCGGGCGAATGATCCATTACGGGGTCCGCGAACACGGGATGGGGGCGGTATCGAACGGTCTGGCGCTCCATGGCGGGCTTCGGCCGTTTGCTGCTACCTTCCTGATTTTCTCGGATTATATGCGGCCGTCTGTACGTCTCGCCGCGCTGATGAAGCTTCCGGTGACCTACGTCTGGACCCATGATTCGGTTTACCTCGGGGAGGACGGCCCCACCCATCAGCCGGTCGAGCAGTTGGCCGCCTTACGCGCCATTCCGAACCTGGTCATGCTGCGGCCCGGCGATGCTCAGGAAACGATGGTCGCCTGGGAGATGGCCCTGAGGCGGACCGACGGTCCGACCGGGCTCGCGCTAACTCGACAGAAGCTCGCGGTCTATGAAAAACATGACCCAAACTGGAGAGAGACGGTTCGATCCGGGGCGTACGTGGTGCGTGACTCTGATGGTCCTGCCGAGGTGGTGCTGGTGGCCACCGGGTCGGAGGTAACCCTTGCTCTGGCGGCCGCCGAACAGGTGGACCGCCCGGTGCGGGTGGTCTCGATGCTCTCGCGCGAGCTGTTTCTGCAGCTTCCGCAAAACGAGCGTGACAAGATCGTGCCGCCGGATGCGATGGCAGTTGCCGTGGAAGCCGCCGTAGGGCAGGGCTGGCACGAGGTTGTCGGTGCTCAAGGCAAGGTCTTCTCGATCGATCGATTCGGAGAATCGGGGCCGGGATCCAAAGTTGCCGAGCACCTTGGTTTCAGCCTCGAGAATCTGGTCGCGGTCATTCGCACTCGTAGCTGAGGAGCCGGCTGAGCAGCCGGCCGAGGAAACGCGCGCGGTCGGCGGCGGCGAATGCCGTCGGGCCGCGCCTCGGTGACCCGCCTGCCGGCGCCACCTGCCGGCCTCGGCAACCGCCCCCGGCTACCGGCGTCGCCGGCCGGGAGCGGGGCGCCGAAATGCGCAGACCGCCGGCGCCGAACCATCGGGGGGTGACGGCGTGCTGTTCAATAGAACATGATGATGTCGCCCTCGACTGAGTCGTCGTTGTACTTGATCAGCAGCGTCTCAGACTCCTGAACGTAGTTGCGCCCTTTCACGTAGTTCTCGAACGCCGGATCGTTGCGCCAGGTTTGGCCGAAAAGCTCCATGCGCTGGAACGGCGGTACGTTCTGTACGATTACGTAAAACGTCTGGTTGCGCGGATACTGCAGCCGGATACGGGCTTGATCATCGGTGATCTCGGTTTCGACCACATCACCGACGGTATAGATCCAGGCATTCTCGAACACGCCGGTTGTCGGCAGCGACATAGGGCGGGGGTAGGCCGGGTTTTCAGTAATATCCGCATAAAGCGCTTCCGGCCCGATGCTGCCCTCCGAGCCCTCGAGCCGTTCGTCGCCCGGATGCACCACCCGCGGGAGGAAGCCTTCGCCGTCGGCGAGTTGCAGTACCGAGCGCAGCAGTTGGCGGCCGAGATGCTGCATCTGTTCGTCACCGCGGTTCTCGCCGTCGCGTTCGAGCAGCTGTCCGGCGAGCGCCGACAGGGCGACATCAACCTGTCCCGGAGCGGTTTCAAGGAAGAACCCTTCCTCGGTTTCCGCAACTGCAGGATACAGGCGTTCCTCCGCTATGGCGGTAAAGCGCGAGTGTAGCTCCTGTTCCGCTTCGGTCAGGTGCTCGTGCTCGACCGCGAGCCGGTAGAGACCCACGGCCTCTTCAACCGACACGTCGTGATAGTCCACCCGCTCGGCAAACTCCATAAGGGCCTCATGAAGCTCGGTGCTGCCGCGATTGCGGGCGAACTGAAATACGCGCGGTGTGGTGAAGACGGCGGGATCCTCGGCGTTGACCAAAGCACGCAGCTCTTCGGTGGTCTCTTCATCTTCCTCCAAAAAGCGGGGGCGCAGGTCGTTGAGATTGCCGAGAAACGGCGCCGAATGAAGCCCGATTTCGTCGGGATGCTGATCGGCCGCCCTGCGCATCTGGTTGAAGGCGCCGGTGAACTCGTCACGGTCCCAGGCCTCGGCCAGATAGGCGACCAGGATCTCCTCTTCAAACCGTGGTGAGCCGCCGCGCATATCCCACGTTCCGGAGCCGCCGTTGAAACGCGAGGAATCCCAGCCCGCGTACGCCTTGTCGATATAGTCCCGACGCTCCTCATCGATCTCGGCGGCCGAGACCGCATTCTGGCCGTCGGCGAAGCGACGTTCTACCACGTGGTCCTCCAGCGTCCCGGTACGGCGGTACCGGACGGTCTGGAAGTCGACGTCTCCACGGAGAGCCACGAATCCGTCGGCAGCGTTGATCGCCGCCCGTGGTGGTGCGGTCAGCGCGAATATCGACCCGTCATAGGTAACCGCGATCTCCGTGTCGTCCGTACCGCGCTCAACGCTCGCATCCGCAACCGTGCGATACGGGAGCAACAGCTCGCTCTTCGGTCGCACCGATTCGGGCAGGAAGGCCTGTACCATCATGCCGTCGCCATCCTCGCCCGAGACGCGAAAACGAAGCGAGACGTCGTGTTCCAGGTGTAGCTCGAAGCCGGAATCCAGGCGCGTATAACCGATGGGATGCAGACGCACCGGTTGCTCGTCATCACCGTTGAGTAGCATCGGATAGGTATCGCGGTCGAAGTGGAACTCCACCCCACGATACGCGAGCGTCGCCTCCTGCAGGGTGCGGGCTTCGTTGTTGGAACCCGCATCATAGCGCCCCGACAGGCGCAACCCGTCGTGAGTCTCCTGAAACGACTGCCCGGCATAGAACTGGAGAAACACCAGCGAAAAGATGACTCCCAGATATACTACCGGAATCACGAAAAAGGTCTTCGCGAGCGTACTTTTCATTTGGAGACATTCTATCAGAGGGTCCCGGCAAAGGCAATCAGTGCGGCGGAAACCGGCGCGCACACGTGGCTGCGGAGTCCAGGAACTGAATCGCTATTAAATTATGGATAAGATCGCTAAGAAAAAGCTTGCGTAGTTCTTCGGGAGCTACTATACTGGACCACGTATCTCAGGTACCCCTCCAAGAACAAATAGAATGTCTTAAGCAATCGAGGCTCCACTCGACTATAAAGGTGATACGGAATGAGAGACCTTGCAACTGAACAAGCGATTTCGACTCGTGAACCCATGAGTGCCCCGCATTCGGGGTTCACCGAGAATCAGATGATGGTACGGACCATGATCGCGATGCTGATCCCGGCGGTAGCCGGCGCGCTGGCGATGGGCATACCCGCGCTGGTTAACATCGTCGCCGCGGTGGTGACGGCCGTGATCTGTCACTACGCGTTGAAGGCTATCGAGGCGCGGAGCGTCATTCGGCTGCACGAGACGCTCTACCAGCGTCCATATTCGGCGATTGTCGCGGGTCTGATCGTCGGCCTGTGCGTCGGTGAGCTATCGCCCTGGTTTGTGACCGCCGGTATCTCGGCGATGACGATGGTGGTATTCAAATGGGGGCAGGAGAAGGCGTTCGGCCGCAAGGTCGTCAATCCGGCGGCGGCAGCCAAGGCGCTGGTGCTGCTCGGCCTGACGCTGATGTGGTTCATCCCCAATCCGCTCGCCACCGGCCAGCTGTTCTATCCCGAGCACATGATGTTCGATCTCTTCTCCGCCGAGGGTTTTACCGGCGCAATGGAGTTCGGAGAACAGATGGGATTCTACGGGAGCGAGAATCTGTCGGTCACGCAGAGTCTGGTGATCTGGAAACGCCACGGCTGGATCGGCGGCGCTTCCGGTGTTCTGACGGTGCTTTCCGGCGTGCTGCTTGCGTTGTGGATCAAGCTGAAGTGGCGAATATCGGTTACCTATCTGGTCTCGATGGCGCTGCTCGCGGCCGGCGTCGGCGTTGCCACAAACACCGATGTGGCGATGCGGGTGGCGTTTCACACCTTCACCGGCAGCGTGGTGTTTCTGGCCTTCTACATGGCGACCGAGCCGCAGACCACACCGGTTACGCACAA
>PUNW01000101.1 GCA_003552665.1 Spirochaetaceae bacterium
AGGACTTTCGAATGAAAAAGACAATAGCCCTGATTGTTGGCCTTGCAGTACTCGGCGCGGGGCTTCTTCCTGCCCAGAACCTTCTGGACAACGAAGACTATCGCCGTGCCGTGGACCTGCAGCGAATGGCCGAGGAAGCGTACAACGACGGGGAGTACGACCAGGCCGCCGAGTACTCGGCTGAGGCCGAGGAGTATTTTGAGCGCTCGGTGGAAACGGCAATGCGCCTGCGCGAAGGCTATCGCGCAGAGAACTACAGGAGCCGGAATGAGCGTCGTCTGACGCGTGCCCGTGATCGTGATTTCCACAACTTGTTCCCGGACGAGTTTGATGAAGCGCAGGACCTCTATGATGAGGGGCGTGAGTACCTTGACGCCGATGAATACGCCGACAGCATCGAGCTCTTCAGAGACTCGATTGCAAAACTGGACGACATCGACGCGTTGTACGCCGAGAAGGATGTGCTCCCGCGCTACTACACGGTGCGGCTCATCCCGGAACGGCGAGACTCATTCTGGCGTATCGCCGAGTATGAGTTTGTGTACGATGATCCGTGGGAGTGGCCGCGTCTGTATGAACGCAACAAGGACATTCTCCGTGACCCGGACAATCCTGACCTGATTCACCCCGGCCAACGCTTCGAGATTCCGGAGCGCGAGGGCGAGGTTCGCGAGGGTGAATGGGACCCGGACGACTAATGATGAGCGCTGTGTGCGGCGGGAGCTGAGAGCCCGCTACCGGTTTAGTTGGTAAGATGACTCGTGAGCCGCCTTGGAACGACAAACCGTTTCCAAGGCGGCTTTTCGCACAAGGGAATTTTTCGCGACCCACCACCTACCACCGGGCACGCGGAGCTACGCGGACCGGTGCTTAGCGGTCTGCGGTGTTTCGAAGTACGTGCCGCCGGAAATCAGCGTACGCACCGCCGGCACGAGATGCCGGGGCGCTTCGGCTTTCGTGAGCCGCCCGTGCGCTCCGGCTTCACGCAGGCGAATGTCGGTGTGATCTTCGCGGCTGCAACTCAGCAAGAGCACCGGTAAACCGGGCGAAACCATCTCAATTTCGGCGAGCAGCTCTGTGCCGTAGCGGCCGGCCAGGCTCGTGTCAAGGACCACAACGTCGTACACGCTCTCTCTCAGCCGCCGCACCACCTCGCGCCCCTCGCTGAGCTCGTCGACGAGGTCGACCTCGCCGGACTCCAGCAAGACCTGCTTCAACCCGTGGCGAACCACCGGCCGACTATCCGCTATCAGCAACCGCAAAGCAGCCCCCCAATTACCCGAGAACTCATGAGCTGACGGCGATCATAACGTAGATGGAAGAACAGGCCAAGGGGGCGGTGTGTCCTACGCGAATACGGTTCCGTACAGCATGCCGGCAAGCGAGGACACTACCACCACGATCAGAACATAGGTAATAGTCTTCCTGGTGCCGAGCTCGCCGTGGATCACGAGCATCGCCGGCAACGACAATGATGGCCCTGCCAGCAGCAGCGCCAGAGCAGGGCCCTGTCCCATCCCTGCACCGATCAAACCCTGCATGATCGGCACTTCAGTCAGCGTGGCGAAGTACATCAACGCACCTGCCAAGGCTGCAACGACATTGGCGCCGAGGCTGTTGCCGCCGACGAGTGCCGCGACGTACTGTTCGGGGATCAGCGCCTCCTGACCCGGTCGCCCCAGCAGGAACCCCGCTACGAGAATCCCGGCGAACAGCAAGGGGGTTATCTGCAGCGCGAAATCACGCGTGGCCGACACCCAGCTGGTGAGTTCCTGACGCTTGAACCAACGCACGATCATCGTGACCATCACCGCTCCAAACAGCGCGGCTATGGGGTAGCGCGCGGCATGGATGATCCGCCAGACGGCGAATCCTTCGTCGACCTCGGGCCAGTTCAGCACTATCAGGATGAGAATGAGCACGCCCACGAAACCGGCGTCTTGATGCAAGCTGCGGGTGCGTCCGGTGGCTGCCCCGGTCTCGAACATCGCCGCGTTAGTCGTGCGTTCCTCATCCTCGGCCCGAAAGATCACATGCATTGCGAGACCGAGGATTACGGCGAACAGCACCGAGCCGACGGCACGCGCCAAACCCAGCTGCAGGCCGAGTACCCGGGCGGTGAGAATTATGGCCATCACGTTTATCGCCGGGCCGGAGTAGAGAAAAGCGATCGCCGGACCAATCCCGGCGCCCTTCTGGTAGATGCCCTTGAACAGTGGCAACACGGTACAGGAACACACCGAGAGAATCGAGCCGGAGACCGCTCCGACACCGTAGGCGAGCGGCTTGGGGGCCGAGGGGCCGAGGTACTTGATCACCGCCTGGCGATCGAGAAAAACCATGATCGCGCCGGCGATGAAAAACGCCGGCACCAGGCAAAGGAGCACGTGTTCCTCAGCGTAGTAGGAGAGCAGGAGGAATGCCTCCTGGATTCCGGCTGAGACCCGCGTTGCCTCAAACGGCGTAAGCACTACGATCACGAAGCCCACGGCGATCAGGATCAGGCGACGATTCGCCGGGGTGAGGTTTCTCAATCGTGCTGGAGGTTGGGGTGTGGAGCTCATCGCGGGGCGGCCTCCCGTAGTGCAAGCGTAGAGCGTAGTGCAAGCGTAGAGCGAGGTGTTCGAGTCTCAGCCGGATGCTTCAACTGCCGGCGACTACGAGCTCAGCAGCTCGACGACCTCGTCCTTGGAAAGCACCTTACCGGATGATTTTACTTCACCGTCGACCACGAGCCCCGGGGTCATCAGGATGCCGAGCTCGGCTATCTGATTCATGTCGGTGATCTTCGCCACCTCAGCGTCCATCCCCAGCTCCCGCAGCGCCTCGCGGGTATTCTCTTCGAGCCTCTGACAGTTCGGACATCCCGGTCCGACCACATCGATACGCATACATGCCTCCTCGCTCATGACTGTGTTGCCTATATTGCCAAATCGCCAAACGCATTGTCGCAAGCCGCCACGCCCTTCCTCCCGGCAAAGCTGTCGGGAGAATTCCCGCAGCCGGCTGTTCTTCCTATTGCTGGGCGTTCTCGGGAATACTGATGCTGTCCACAAACCCCACCACGCATCTTTCACCGTCGCGCATGCTCAGCCGGCGGTCGAGGCGAGCGCGGTCGCGGTCAAAAGGCTCGCCCTGGAGCAGCTCGCGCAGCACAGGGGCCAAGCGGCTGAGCGCGTAATGTTCCGGATCGAGTCCGTGGTATACCCATGTGCCGCTCTTCTCAGCATCAACGAGCTCGACGCGTTTGAGAACCGCAAGCTGCCGCGAGATCTGGTACTGGGGCAGCTGCAAGGCATCTACCATCTCGCAGACGCAAACGCGCTTCCGGGCGTGCAGCAGGAGGTTGAGGATGCGAAGACGCGTCTGATCGCCGAGAGCCTTGAACAGCTCAGCCGGTAGTTCCGCCGGGCTGTGATGCGTGCCGGTTCTCATCAGTATTCCTTTCCTTGAGCAGCGTTATATGCACTACTAAGCATACAGTAACGCTGAACGCCGTGTTCGTCAAGCGCTTATCGCGGTGGTTATGCCGGAACGCGTTCGCGCGCCACCTTGTCGCGGACAACCGCCGAGGCCGCCCGAACGATTGCGGCGTCCGCCGATTTCTGTTATTGTTGCATCTCAAAGCAAAACAGAAGCCGTGGTCGGTGAAACAGGGGTGGAACATGCGATTGGAACGTTTTTCGATGGGAGTGGGGGACCGATTCGGACAGCAGGGGGAGGCGCAGCTGTCCGCGTTTGAGGAAGCGCGCCGCCGAGGCATCGAAGTGGTCCCGGTCTGGAATAAGTCGAACCGTGAGCACAAGACGGTCGGCACGGGGCCGGAAAGCGTCCGCCGCGAAGCTGACGAAGCGGTGCGTGTAAGGGGCTGGCAGGGCAGCTACTACGTGGACGCCGACCACATTGCGCTTGATAGTGTGGACCCGTACATCCCGCACAGCGACTTCTTCACGATCGATGTGGCTGCCTATATCGGGCAAGCTGCTCCCCCTGATGCGGTGCGCGCCTTCACCGATAAGCACGCGCAGCGGGTCGGCACGCTGCAAATACCGGGAATAGACGAGCCGCTTGACGTCAGTGCGGCCCGCATCGAGCAGATAGCCGACACGTTTCTACTGGCGGTGCAGGAGGCCGGTAAGATCTACCGGCGCATCGCTGAGCAGAAGGGCGCCGAGAACTGCATCTTCGAGGTTTCGCTGGATGAGACTGAGAAACCGCAGACACCTGTCGATATGCTGTTCATCCTGGCCGCTATTGCCGACGAGGGTATACCCATACAGACGATCGCGCCGAAGTTCACCGGGCGGTTTAATAAGGGCGTGGACTATGTCGGTGACGTTGAGCAGTTTGCGAAAGAGTTCGAGCAGGACCTGGCGGTGGTGGCGTATGCCATACAGGAGCTCGGGTTGCCGGATAATTTGAAACTCAGCGTACACAGCGGAAGCGACAAGTTCTCGATCTTCGAACCGATCCGTCAGGCGATCAACAAGACGGGTGCCGGGCTGCATATCAAAACCGCCGGCACTACCTGGCTGGAAGAGTTAATCGGGCTCTCGCTCGGAAGCACTGAGGGGCTCGAGCTTGCGAAACAGGTATATGTACAGGCGCTGGATCGTTTTGACGAACTGGTGGAGCCGTACACGAGCGTGATCGATATCAACCGCGAGCGGTTGCCGAGCGCTACAGCGGTTAACGCCTGGAA
Organism: Spirochaetaceae bacterium; assembly: GCA_003552665.1. GTDB lineage: Bacteria > Spirochaetota > Spirochaetia > DSM-27196 > SLAA01 > B1Sed10-166. The sequence goes on from PUNW01000101.1 coordinate 4,703, forward strand.
CGGTGAACAGTTCGCCGCTGCGCTGCGCCATGTCCCGAGTGATCCGCAGTTCAACCCCGATCTGCGGCAGCTTCTTCATGTGGGCTACAAGATTGCCGCCGAGATGGGGGAAGGCTATCTGGGGATGGTACGCAGGAACGCTGCCGCGGTAGCCGAGAATGTCACCGAGAACATCCTCGAGCGGCACCTGCTGCGCATATTCGGATGACCGGTAGGCGGCGGCGCGACGACCGGCAGTTTGCTGCAGCGCGATTAGCGAACGGCGATGCTCACGAGCCGATCGCGCGGCGCCGCGCGGGTATTGTGTGGGTGTCCGATAGAGCGCTTACCCTTTGCTGCGGATCTGCTTCACGAGCTCCACGGCTTCGCGAGTGAGTTTGCCGACGTGATCGAACTCCCCGGCGGCGACGCGGTCGCTCGGAACCATCCAGCTTCCGCCGATAGCGGCCACATTCTTAAGCTTTAGATACTGTTCCAGATTGGCGGCGTTGATCCCCCCTGTCGGAACAAAGCTGACCTCTCCGTAGGGACCGCCGAAAGCTTTGAGCATCGCCACCCCGCCCGACACCTCGGCCGGAAAGAACTTAAGAAGCGTAAGCCCGAACTCCAGCCCTGCCTCCACTCCGCTCGGGTTGTTGACACCCGGCGTGATCGGTATCTCATGCTTCACGCAGTATTCGACCACGCGCGGGTTGAACCCCGGCGTCACAACGAACCGTGCACCGGCGTCCATGGCTTGCTTGATCTGGTCCACGGTAAGCACCGTGCCGGCCCCGACGAGCACATCCGGAACGCGCTTGGTGATACGGGCGATGGCGTCAGCCGCAGCCGCAGTGCGGAACGTGACCTCGGCGAGGGGCAGTCCGGCTTCAAGCAGCGCGGTAGCCAGCGGTTCGGCCGAATCGGCGGAATCAAGCTTGATCACGGGCACAAGGCCGTGCGAGCTGATTGTTTCAAGCACTTTGCTCATGCGAAATCCTCCGTTAACGGTCTATATGGTTCTTGTCGCCTGCAGATATCGTCTGCAGATAGAGGCGTCTAGCGTTCAACTCGCGCACTGCCGCCCCCTACCAGCTTTTCCACTTCACGCAGGCTCGCCATCGAGGTATCACCTGGGGTGGTCATCGCGAGCGCGCCGTGCGCAGCGCCGTACTCGACACACTGCTGCGGGCTGAAGCCGGAAAGGAATCCGTAAATGAGCCCTGAGGCGAAGCTGTCTCCGCCGCCCACGCGGTCGAAGATCTCGAGTCTAGGTCGGTGGGTGGCTTCATAGAACTCGCCGTCGCTGTAGAGGATCGCGCCCCAATCATTCAGGGTCGCGGTGTGCACGTCTCGCAGGGTGGTCGCCACCGCTTTAAAGTGCGGGAACTGTTTCATGACCTGCTTGATCATCGCTTTGAAGCTCTCGGTCTGTAGCCCGGTGAGCGTCTCGTCGACACCTTCCACCTCGAACCCGAGAGCAGCGGTGAAATCCTCCTCGTTGCCGATCATGACGTCCACGTACTTGGCAATCTCGCGGTTCACCTCTCGAGCGCGTTCCTTGCCGCCGTTCGCCTTCCAGAGTGACGCGCGGTAGTTCAGATCGTAGCTCACGATCGTCCCGTGGGCCCGTGCGGTCTGGACCGCTTCGAGCAACACCTCGGGGGTAGTTGGAGAGAGCGCCGCGAAGATTCCGCCGGTGTGGAACCAGCGCGCTCCTTCCTGTCCGAAAACACGATTCCAATCGACGTCGCCCTTCTTCAACTGCGAGGCCGCTGAATGACCCCGATCGGATACACCAAGCGCGCCGCGCACGCCGAATCCGCGCTCAGTGAAGTTCAGCCCCACTCGGACGTCGCGGCCGATACCGTCAAACGGCATCCAGACGATGTGCGAGGGATCGACGCCACCCTGGTAAATGAAGTCCAGCAACAGCATGCCGACGTCGTTTTCCGGAATGGCGGTGACCACGGTGGTGTCGAGGCCGAAACAGCGTGTTAGTGCGCGGGTCACGTTGTACTCGCCGCCACCTTCCCACACGCGAAACTCACGGGTGGTCCGAATACGCCGGTCGCCCGGATCAAGGCGCAACATGATTTCGCCGAGAGAAACCGCATCCCATTTGGCCTGATCCTTCGACTTGATCTGCATAACTCACCTCCGTTAATGTTCCAATCTGCTCCTATATCCAATTCTGCGGGATATCTGTTCGGCCGCCGCGCGCACGAGCGCACCGTACTCGGACAACCGGTCATCACCGATCCGTTCAGCCTGCCCCGAGATGCTCAATGCCGCGGCCGGATAGCCTCGGTAATCGCTCACCGCGGCTCCCACGCAGCGCACGTTGGGTTCGTTCTCTTCCAAGTCCAGCGTGAAACCTCGTTCCCTCGAGCGGCGGAGGTCGTCGAGCAGCTCCGCCGGTCCGCTGACGGTATTGGGCGTACGTGGTTCGAATGCGACGCCTGCCAGCAGCTCCTCAATCTCGGCATCGCTGCGGGACATCAGCAACGCTTTGCCGAGCGCCGTGCTGTACACCGGCGCTCGGGCCCCGATGATGGAATAGCGTCTTAGGCTTCCGAAGCTCTCGGTCTTGTCGATATAGACGACCTCACTGTCCCGCAGGATCGCCAGAAACGCTGTATGACCTGAGCGTTGGGAAAGCTCATACATAGGCGGGCGAGCTTCGACCCGCAGCTCGAGGTTGTCGAGGTGCGCGCCTGCCAGCTCCACGAATTGCAGGCCGAGGCGATATAATCCGGTGGCGTGATCGCGTTCCACATAGCCGCGTTTGGCGAGCGACTGCAGTAGCCGTGAGGTTGTGCTTTTGTGCAACCCCAGCTCGCGAGCGAGTACCCCTACGGGCAAGCCGTTCCGGTTGGTCGAGAGTCGCTCGATTATGTCCAATGCGCGGTCGATCGATTGTACACTCATAGTCATGGTACTGCCGTGATAGTCTCATATTATGAGTCTATAATTCATATAGCAGGACATCTAGCAGTATGACATCCCGTTCCCGTGTCGTCAAGATTGCGCTTGTCAAGATTGACCTTTCGGCGCTAACGGTAGAACATTCGAGGAAGGAGGAAATCGAGTATGGCAATCGAGATAACCTTTCTGGGACACGCAGGGTTTGTGTTGAGCGATGGTCGTACTGCACTGGTAATCGACCCCTTTCTCAGCGGCAACGAGTTGGCAAAGCATCGGCCGGAAGACCTCAGCTGTGACTACGTGGCTCTCACCCACGGTCACCCGGATCACTTCGGTGATACCGAGGCGATCGTACGGCAGAACGACGCCACCATCATCTCAGTATTCGAGATCTGCAACTATCTGGGCGAACGCGGATTCAGTAAGCTGGAGCCGGGCAACCCGGGGGGAACGATCCGGACTGATTTCGGTTGGGTGGCGTTCACGCATGCCTTCCATTCGTCCTCATACGACGGGCGCTACATGGGCATGCCGACCGGCCTGGTGGTAAGAATGGGCGACACTACCTTCTACCACTGTGGAGACACCGGACTGTTCGGTGACATGCAGCTCATCGGTGAGATCTACAAACCCGACATTGCCGCGATACCGATCGGGGATCGGTTCACGATGGATGCCGAGCTCGGCAGTAAGGCCGCGGAGTTGATAAAACCCCGCGTTGCGATTCCGATCCACTACAAGACGTTTCCCATGCTCGCGCAGGACGCGACCGGCTTCGCGCCGAAGGGCGTGGAAGTGAAGGAGCTCGCCCCGGGTGAGGCCTGGCGGTACGAGCCCTGATACCCGGCTGCGGCCCGGGACGTCGCCATCGCGGCGAGGCCCCGGGCCCCGGGGCACCGCGGGGCCACCGGTACGCCTCTGTGCAGTGCAAACAAAGCGCGTACGCGGCTCGCACCCGCTGACCGATTGCGGTATGATAGCTAGGCGATTCTAATCGGCAAGGAGAAGAGCGACCATGGCGAAATCGAAGAGCGACAAAGACAAGGAAGAGACTGAGAAAAAATCGACCGGCACGAGCGGCAAGGCCGCGAAGAAGGAAACCGCGTCAACGACCAAAGGCGCCGGCAAACAGGGAGGTTCGACCAAGGGCGGCCAAACCAAGGGCGGCACGAAAACGAGCACCAAGAGCGCTGCGACGAAAGGTGCAACCGGGAAGAGCGGCGCAGCGAAAACCGGGACCGCGAAGAGCAGCACGGCCAAAGCCGGGGCTAAGGAAAAGAGCGCAGCGCCGGCGGCGCGCGGCAAGCGGGAAGCGTTGATCGCCGAGCTGTACGAGTTGATCGACAACCTGGACGAAAACATGCTTGCGATCCTCAAACAGCAGGCGGAGATCATCACCTACAGCCAGCGGCGTACCGACGCCATTCGCAAGGTGAGCGAGTACCAGACCGCCGTAGCTCAGGGGCAGCTGCCGGAAGAAGGCCACGATCCGGATGCGGCCTGGGTGGAACAGACCGAAGCCGGGTTTTTCATGATCTGTGTGGGGCGCGATCGGATCTTCTTCAACCGTGATGAGCTGCGTGAGCTCACCCGAATCTGCTGGAAGTCCGAAGATGCTCCTCAAGCCGCCAGCCGAATGTTTCGCTGGCTGGAGCGGGAACGGCGCGACTTTCTGAACGATACCGGCATCGCGCGCCCGAACAGCGCGGCACTTCGCAATCTGTACGAGTTCATTATCAGTCATTACAAGGTCAAAGAGTAGTAAGCTGGAAAGGAGCGGAACGATGGATTTGAGCGCAACGGTAAGACTGAACAACGGTGTGGAGATCCCGTGGCTCGGCCTCGGGGTGTTCAAGAGCGAGCCGGGGAAGGAAACCCACGAGGCGGTACGAGCCGCGATCGAGCTCGGGTACCGGCACGTAGATACTGCTGCGCTCTATGAAAACGAAGAGAGCGTGGCAAGCGGTATTCGCGAAAGCGGCGTCAATCCGGACGAGGTGTTTGTGACCACAAAGGTGTGGAACACCGATCACGGCCGGGAGCGCACCTTGAAAGCGTTCGACCAGAGCCGGCGGTTTCTGCAGCGAGACGTTATCGATCTCTATCTGATTCACTGGCCGATGGAAGGGCAGTTCATCGAGACCTGGAAGACCTTGGAGGAGCTGTACGCGGCGGGCAAGGTCCGCGCTATCGGAGTGAGCAACTTCCTCGAGAAGCACCTCGAGCAGCTGGCGCAGTCGAGCGAACTCACGCCTGCGATCAACCAGGTTGAGTGGCATCCGTATGTGCTGCAGCGTCCGTTGCTCGAGTACTGCAGTCGACACGGCATTCAGTTTGAGGCTTGGAGCCCGCTCGCTCGCGGCCGCTGCCTCGAGGACCCGGTGATCGGGGAGATCGCGGAGACGCACGGGAAGACACCGGCTCAGGTGGTTATCCGCTGGGATCTCCAGCACAATGTGGTCACGATCCCAAAGTCGGTGCGGCGCGAACGAATCGAAGCGAACGCACAAGTGTTCGATTTCGAGCTCAGCGAAGAAGAGGTTGCGAGGATCGATGCCCTCGACCGCAACGAGCGAATCGGGCCCCACCCTGACGAGATGGCGGGGGCGTGAAGCCCGCCGGCTTCATCTCAACACGGAGGAGAGTGATGAGCGCGCTAAAGGATATGCAGTGCGAGCCATGTCGCGGCGACACGCCGCCGATGCAGGAGCAGGAGATCGCAGAGCTTGGGGCACAGCTCCCCGGATGGGAAGTGACGGAAGACAACGGGGTGAAGAAGCTCAAACGCCGCTTCCGGTTCAAGAACTTCGCCGAAGCGCTCGCCTTTACCAATCGGGTCGGTGAGCTGGCCGAGGAGTCGCAGCATCACCCGGCGTTGCTAACCGAATGGAGCGCGGTGACGGTCTGGTGGTGGACACACGCGATCAAGGGACTGCACCGCAACGACTTCATCATGGCGGCGCGAACCAGCTCGATCGGCTGACCGAGTGCCTGCCGCCTGAAGGAGCAGGCGAAAAAAACGCCACCCTGCCGAGTGGCAGGGTGGCGCGCGTGAGTAGCGGTAAGGTCACGCGACGTGGGGCAATCGCGTGCCGGCAACCTATTCGATCGTTCCCAGCTATCCCGTTGTTGCCGGTGCCGGACGACGTTACTTGACCTTGACGTCGATCTGGCGCGGCTTCACCTCTTCGCGCTTGGGAAGCGTCACGGTCAATACGCCGTTCTTCATCTCGGCGTCGATCCTGTTCGGATCAACCGTCTCCGGCAGCGTGATTGTGCGCTGGAACGAACCGCTCCAGGTTTCGCGGCGATAGTAACGTCCCTCCTTCTCTTCGCGGCTGTCCTTCTTCTCCCCCTTGATCGTCAGTGCGTTACCGGAAACCGAGATGTCCAGATCGTCCTTGTTGACGCCGGGCAAATCGCAGCTGACTAGGAAGTTGTCTTCCTCCTCAACGAGATCGACTGCCGGAGCGCCCATTCCGCCGAACAAATCGGGGTCGCGATCGAAGTCCCAGTCGAGATCGAACAACCGATTGATGTTGCGCTGCAGCTGATCGAGTCCCGTATCTCGATTCGTCACCGCCGGATTCTTTCTTCGGACCAGGTTCATATCCCACCTCCTCTCTTAGATGGTTATCTTATCGATGATTGACACCGTTAAACGGGTTGCCGTCGCGGCTGGCCCCGTTCACAAATAAAGATGCAATGACCGTGCCAACCGATGCGTGATCTTGTAACTATCTATTTTGTAGAGAATTAAGTCATACACCGCTCACGTTAGGGGCCGTCGGGCAGCCGCGTCTCGTGTCCTTTTGAACCATTCGTGCTGGGCCTTTAAGAAACGGAGTGCATCCAAATGACTCACTGCCGGGAGGAGCGCGGCGCGTATAAAGTGTCATTTTGATACGTATTCTGAGGGGCGGCCATTGTTGTCAGAATACCGAGTAACGACTACGATAGGCCATGATGCATGCTTCAGAACGTACTCGAACCGTTATTGAGAAGATTTATCCGTCGATAGACTGTGGCCGATTTCCCGTCAAGCGCGTCACGGGTGAGACTGTCAGGATACAAGCCGACATCTTTGCCGACGGCCATGAGCGGGTTCGTTGTGTTTTGGCCGATAAGCCTCCGGGCATCGAGCAGTGGCTGGAACGCGAGATGCGCTTCGTTGACAATGACCGCTGGGAAGGCCGGTTCACCGTCGATGCGCTTGGCCGCCACGCCTACACTATCGCCGCGTGGGTGGATCACTTCGGCGGCTGGCGGGAAGGGCTTGCAAAAAAGGTCAAAGCCGGGCTCGATGTGGCTCTCGAGGTTCTCAGCGGGGCCGAGCTGGTGGAGGCCGCCGCGCGGCGTGCCGCCGGTACGGCGCAACCGGCGCCGCTCGGGGACGATCCCCCACACTACGACTCGGCGCTGCGCAAGCGCGAAGCCTCGCGTCTCACCGAACTGGCCGAGCGGCTGGCGAATACAACTATCCCGATCGGCCAACGCATAGAGCTTGCTTTGAGCAATGAGCTTCGGGACCTGGCTATGCGCTATCCCGACCGCAGTCACGAGACACGGCTGGAGCACCCCCTGTGGGTTACCGTCGACCGTGAACGGGCCGGCTTCAGCAGCTGGTATGAGATGTTCCCCCGCTCGGCGAGCAGCGACCCGGGACGCCACGGAACCTTTCGGGACTGTGAGCGGCTGCTGCCGTACGTCGCGGAGATGGGCTTCGACGTGCTCTATTTCCCGCCGATACACCCAATCGGAGTCACGAAGCGCAAAGGCCGTAACAACCGGCTTGAGCCTGCCCCCGACGACCCGGGCTCACCATGGGCTATCGGTGGGGCCGAGGGCGGGCACACCGCGATCCACCCGGAGCTTGGAACTCAGGAGGAGTTTGAACGCCTGGTCCGCCGAGCCCGCGAGCACGGGCTCGAGATTGCGCTCGACATCGCCTTCCAGTGCTCTCCCGATCATCCCTGGGTAACCGAGCACCCGGAATGGTTTACGATACGGCCCGACGGCAGTGTGCAGTTTGCCGAAAATCCTCCCAAGAAGTACGAGGACATATACCCGCTCAACTTCGAGTCCGAAGATTGGGAGAACCTCTGGCGTGCGTTGCGCGACGTGTTCCTGCACTGGATCAAGGCAGGCGTCACGATATTTCGGGTGGACAATCCGCATACGAAGTCTTTTCCGTTCTGGGAATGGGTGATCGACGAGCTGAAACGCGAGCATCCCGAGACGATCTTCCTCTCGGAGGCGTTTACGCGTCCGAAAGTAATGTATCAGTTGGCAAAGCTCGGATTCACGCAGTCCTATACCTATTTCACATGGCGTAACAACGCATCGGAGATGCGCGCGTATCTGGAGGAGCTCACGACTACCGAGGCGATCGAGTTCTTCCGGCCGAACTTTTGGCCCAACACGCCGGACATTCTTCATGCGGATCTGCAGAATGGAGGGCGCCCGGCTTTCGTAGTTCGACTGGTGCTCGCCGCGACCTTGAGCTCCAACTACGGAATCTACGGGCCGGCTTTCGAGCTGCTTGAAAACACGCCGCGCGAACCCGGAAGCGAAGAGTATCTCGACAGCGAGAAGTACGAGATCAAAGATTGGAATCGCGACGATCCGAAGAGTCTGCGGCCGATCATCACTACGCTCAACCATGCGCGCAAGGAGCACTCCGCGCTGCAACGCAACGATACGCTGCGATTCCACCCCACCGACAACCCGCAGATCCTTGCCTATAGCAAGCACAGCCCCGATCTCGAGTCCGTTATGCTGATGGTGGTGAGCTTTGACTACCGCTATCCTCAGTCCGGCTGGCTTGAGTTCGGTCCCTCGAAGGTAGGGGTGAAGAGCACCAACCAGTATATGGTCTACGACCTGCTTACGGATCAGGGATACCGCTGGCAGGACGGGTGGAACTATGTGGAACTGCGGCCGGCAGACGGGCCGGTGCATGTCTTTCGTGTTATCCCTCTTGGACAGGACGACGACCTTGGGGATTCCTCCTGGTAATCGGTGAACCGGATAATGCTGCATTTAGCTACTGGAGACGAATATGCCCGACATTGAACTCAACGATCCGGGATGGTATCGCGATGCGGTCATCTACGAGTTGCACGTGCGCTCGTTTTTCGACAGCAACAACGACGGCATGGGCGACTTCAACGGATTGACCGCCAAGCTGCCGTATCTGCAGGATCTCGGAGTGACGGCAGTATGGATCCTTCCGTTCTACCCGTCGCCCTGGCGCGACGACGGATACGACATCGCCAACTACACCAACGTGCATGAGGCCTACGGCACTCTCCGGGATTTTCGCCGTTTTCTGCGTGAGGCCCATAAGCGGGGGCTGCGGGTGATCACCGAGCTCGTGATCAACCACACCTCCAACGAGCATCCATGGTTCGAGCGCGCCCGGCACTCCAAACCGGGCAGCCGCCGGCGAAACTACTACGTGTGGAACGACAACCCGATGAAGTACGAGGAAGCGCGGATCATCTTCAAGGACTTCGAGACCTCCAACTGGAGCTGGGATCCCGTCGCAAAGCAGTACTACTGGCACCGCTTCTACTCCCACCAGCCGGACCTCAACTTCGACAGCGAGGACGTGCAGCGCGAGGTTTTCAAGGTGATGGAGTTCTGGCTCGACATGGGGGTGGACGGATTGCGTCTTGACGCGGTGCCGTATCTCTATGAGCGCGAGAACACGAACTGTGAGAACCTGCCGGAAACGCACGAGTTTCTGAAGAAGCTGCGCGCGCACGTGGACGCCAAGTACGAGGACCGCATGCTGCTCGCCGAGGCCAATCAGTGGCCGGAGGATGCGGTTGCGTATTTCGGTGACGGAGATGAGTGCAACATGTGCTTCCATTTTCCGATCATGCCCCGGCTGTTTATGGCCCTGAAGATGGAGGACCGGTTTCCGGTGATCGACATCCTCGAGCAGACTCCGCCGGCTCCGCAAGGCTGCCAGTGGGCGATCTTCCTGCGCAATCATGACGAGCTCACGCTGGAGATGGTCACCGATGAGGAGCGGGACTACATGTATCAGGTCTATGCCCGGGATCCGCGTCAACGCATCAACCTCGGAATCAGGCGACGGTTGGCTCCCTTGCTCGAAAACAACCGTCGGCGTATCGAGCTGATGAACATCCTGCTGTTTTCGATGCCCGGAAGCCCGATCATCTATTACGGCGACGAGATCGGCATGGGTGACAACGTCTATCTGGGCGACCGCGACGGCGTGCGCACGCCGATGCAATGGAGCTTCGACAAGAACGCGGGGTTCTCGCAGGCCAATCCCCAGAAGCTGTATCTGCCGGTGATCATCGATCCCGAGTACCACTACGAGGCGATCAATGTCGAGACACAGCAGACGAACCCGTCATCGCTGCTTTGGTGGATGAAACGGGTGATCGGGATCCGCAAAAACTATCTATCGTTCAGTCGCGGTGATATCACGTTCGTGAGCTCGAACAACATCCATGTGTTGAGCTTCATCCGCAGCTACGAAGACGAGAATGTGCTGGTCCTGGTGAACCTTTCGCGGTATGTGCAGCTGGTGGACCTCGATCTCTCGGACTACGCCGGCTACATCCCTGAGGAGATCTTCAGCCGCAACGAGTTCCCGCGCATCAAAGAGGGGCCGTATCTGCTGAGCATCGGCGGCAACGACTACTACTGGTTCGAGCTGCAGCAGGTCGAGGAGCTGGTTGCGTTCAGCGAGGTTGGCCGGACTCCGCAGGTGACGCTTACGCCGCGCGACTGGAACGCCCTCAGCTCCCGGCTCCAACGCGAGCTCGAGCGCACGATTCTCCCGGTCTATATTCGCAGCATGCGCTGGTACCGGGACAAGGCGCGCAGGATAAAGACCACGACCGTAAGTGACGCGGTTGCGGTGGGCAGCGGAGCCGAGCGCGTATGGATCACCACGGTGACTATTCAGTTCACCGATGACCGGACGGAGGTGTACGTTCTGCCGCTCGCCCTGGCACGCGGCGAGTATGCCGCGCACGTGGCCGACGAGATGCCCCAGGCGGTTATCACGCGCGCCGAGATCGACAACGACGCCGCGGTGCTCTATGACGGCATCTACAGCGAGGAGCTGCGCGATAAGCTGCTCGAGGTGGTTCTACGACGCCGCAAGCTCAACGGCAAATCCGGTCGGCTGGAAGGTCTCTCCGGCCGCGGCGCGCGAGTGTTGGCCTCGACGCTGATCGAGAACCCAGGCTCGCGGGTCCTGAAGGCCGAGCAGACCAACACCTCGGTGCTCTATCGCGATAACGCCTTTCTCAAGCTGTACCGGAAGCTCGACGAGGGGCCGAATCCGGAGCAGGAAGTGCTGCAGTATCTGACCGAGAAGCGCAAGTTTGCGCACGTGCCGCGGTATCTCGGGGCCCTGGAGTACCAGGGCGGGAACAAGCAGCGCTCCTCGCTGGGGCTGCTGGTGGAGTTTGTGCGCAATGAAGGCGATGCTTATACGTTCGCGAAGGATGCCGTCGACCGGTACTTCGAGAACGTGCTCGCCGCACAGAAGAACGGGCTCGAGCCACCGCGAGCTGTCGGTTCGCTCTTCGGGGTCGAGTTCGAGAATGTACCCGAAGCCTTCCTGCAGAACACCGACCGGTTCTTCCTCGAGATGATGGCTCTGCTCGGGCGGCGCGTCGGTGAGCTGCACCTGGCGCTCGGGGCCGAACGGACGCTGCCGGATTTCAAGGCTGAGTCGTTCTCACTCTTATATCAACGGTCGGTGTATCAGTCGATGCGGAGTCTCGTACGGCGCGTCATGGGCTATACGAAGAAAGCGTTCAAGAAGGAGGAGGCGCCGCACCTTCTGGGTGAGGTCGTACAGCGCGAGGCGGAACTGCTGAAGCAGCTCGCGCGGGTACGCGAGCGGAAGCTGGATGCACAGAAGATCCGCATTCACGGCGATTTGCACCTCGGACAGGTTCTGTTCTCCGGTCGCGATTTCACGATTATCGACTTCGAAGGTGAGCCTGCAAGGACTCTCGGCGAGCGCCGACTGAAGTACTGCCCGTTGCGGGATGTAGCCGGGATGATTCGTTCGTTCCACTACGCGGTATACAGCACGCTGTTGGAGCATTCAGAGACACGCGCTGCGGACATCGAGTCTCTGGAGCCATGGGTGGGGCTGTGGTATATGGTGGTCGCAGGGGTGTTCCTGCGCAGTTATCTGGATACGGTGAGCAACTCGCCTCTGCTTCCGAGCTCCGAGGACGATACCGCGCTGCTCTTGAACGTGTTTCTGTTGGAGAAGGGCGTCTATGAGCTGGGCTACGAGCTGAACAATCGACCCGACTGGGTCACGATTCCGTGCGACGGTATCCTCCGCATTCTCAATGAGCTCGAGCGGAGTGAGGATGCACAGGATCAGAAGTGAGTACACGAGCATGCAGATTGGAGCGATGAGCCGCCCCGAGGGCGGCGTGAGTTTTTCGGTGTGGGCGCCGCACGCTGAGCGTGTGACGCTGGAGTTGGAAGCCCCGGGCCGGCGCTCAGTATCGATGCAGCCGGCAGGAGGCGGGGTCTGGCACGCGGAGGTGCGCGACGCCGGCCCCGGCGCGCGCTACCGCTATCGCCTCGACGATACCGAGCCGCTGCCCGATCCGGTCTCGCGCTATCAGCCCGAAGGGGTGCACGGTCCATCTGAGGTGGTGGGCCTGCTTGCTGCCCCGGACGATGCGGGGAACAGGTATCGGGGCGTGCCGCTCGACGAGCTGGTGCTGTATGAGCTGCACCTCGGCACCTTCACGCCGGAGGGAACCGCCGAGGCTGCGATCGCGAGACTGGATGACCTGGTGAAGCTCGGCGTCACCGCAATCGAGATCATGCCGGTTGCCGCCTTCCCCGGAGAGCGAAACTGGGGCTACGACGGCGTCGGGCTTTTCGCGGTGCACCGGGCATACGGCGGCCCTCAGGGGCTCAGGAAGCTGGTAGCGGCGGCGCACGCCCGTGGGCTTTCGGTGTTCCTCGACGTCGTCTACAACCATCTTGGGCCCGAAGGCAACTACCTCGCCCGCTTCGGTCCGTATTTCACCGCAAGGTACGTCACTCCGTGGGGAGAAGCGGTGAACTTTGACGGTCCCGGGAGCGACCATGTGCGCGAGTTCTTTATACAGAATGCACTGTACTGGCTCGAGGTGCTCGGATTCGACGGCTTACGGCTCGACGCGGTTGAGCAGATCTACGATATGAGCGCGTATCCGTTCTTGAGCGAGTTGAGCGATCGAGTTGCAGAGCTCAGCGAACGCAGCGGCCGTCGCCGCTACCTGATAGCCGAGAGCGATCTAAACGACGCGCGCATGATCAGCCCGAGGGAGCTACACGGGCATGCCATGGATGCCCAGTGGTGCGACGATTTTCACCACGCGGTCCACGCTATGCTCACCGGCGAGCGCGAGGAGTACTATCGCGATTTCGGCAGCCTGCGGGATCTGGCCAAGGCGTTCGAGGACGGGTTCGTCTATACCGGCCAGTACTCGCCGTATCGGAAACGCCGGTTCGGCAACAGCACCGCGGGGCTGTCGTCCAAGCGTTTCGTCGTCTGTGTGCAGAACCACGATCAGGTCGGCAACCGGATGCTCGGCGAGCGGTTTACTCAGCTCTTGAGCGCGCCCCAGCGTCGTTTGGCCGCCGCAACGATGTTGTTCTCGCCGTTCGTCCCGATGCTGTTCATGGGTGAAGAGTACGCCGAGGAGGCGCCGTTTCAGTACTTTGTGCATCACTCCGACCCCCAACTGATCAAAGCGGTCAGGGAGGGGCGCGCGCAGGAGTTCGCCGAGTTTCACGACCAGGGTCAGGCTCCCGATCCGCAGCACGAGGACACCTTCCGGCGCTCACGGCTGAACTGGGATCTGCGCGAACAGCGCGGGCACCGAGAGCTGCTCGCCTTCTATCGCGACGCTCTTGCGCTGCGGCGCGCGCATCCGGCGCTCGGCACGACCGCGAGAGACTCCACCGCCTTACGAACGCAGTTGCGGGCAGGTGAGAGCGTTCTGATGGTGGAACGCGGGAGTTCGCGGGCCGGAGTGCTGCTGCTGTTCAACTACTGCGAGGAGGCGCGTTCGGTCAGTCTGCCCCCGGCGGACACGGGCTTCGTGGTATTGCTGGCGTCGGACGATCCGCGGTATGCAGATGCGGACGCAGCGGCGCACCGGAGCAAGGCCGGGGCCGCGGCTGCGCCGGCAGGTGCGACAGAGCGTGCGAAAGCCGGTGATCGTCTTTCAGGCGGTGAGCGGCTGACCCTCGGCCCGTGGAGCGCGCTGGTGCTGGAGACCGCGCCCGAGACCGAAAACGAGCCCGGGCAGGCGACGGCAAAGGAGCGCTGACGGTTGAGTTTGCCGCACAAGAACATCTGTATTCACGGCCACTTCTACCAGCCGCCGCGGGAGAACCCGTGGCTTGAAGAGGTGGAGGTGCAGGACTCCGCCTACCCGTATCACGACTGGAACGCCCGCATCACCGCGGAGTGCTACGGACCGAATGCGTTCGCGCGCATCCTAGACGGTGATGGATATATCACCGATATCGTGCGCAACTACGAATACATCAGCTTCAATTTCGGCCCCACACTGTTGTCATGGATGGAGCGGCACGCGCCGGAGACCTACGAACGGGTGATCGATGCTGATCGGCGCAGCGTGAAGCGGTTCGGGGGGCACGGCTCGGCGATCGCGCAGGTATATAACCACATGATCATGCCGCTCGCAAACGAGCGTGATAAACGCACTCAGGTGGAATGGGGTGTGCGGGACTTCGCCTACCGGTTCGGCCGCGATCCCGAAGGTATGTGGCTCGCCGAAACCGCGGCGGACACCGCCACGCTCGAGACGCTCGCCGAGTTCGGACTGAAGTTCACGATCCTATCGCCGTATCAGGCGCAGGCGGTGCTGCGCCCCGATGGCCGGCGTGATGAGCCTGAGGACTGGGTCGATGTCGGCGGCGGCCGCATCGATCCGCGTCGGCCCTACCTCTTCCGCTTACCATCGGGTCGCTCGATCGCACTGTTCTTCTACGACGGCCCGGTTTCGCAGGAGGTGGCGTTTGGAGACCTACTCTCGAGCGGCGACGCATTCGCCCACCGGTTGCTCGGGCTATTTTCGGAGCCCGGCGAAGGCGAGCCGGCCGACCCCGAGCTCGTGCACATCGCAACCGACGGGGAGACTTACGGGCACCATCACCCGAACGGGGAGATGGCGCTGAGCTACTGTGTGAACTACATCCAGAGCAATAAGCTCGCGCGGTTTACCGTTTACGGTGAGTTTCTCGAGAATGCCCCTCCGGAACACGAAGCGCTGCTGATTGAACCGAGCTCATGGAGCTGCGCCCACGGTGTGGAGCGGTGGCGCGACAACTGCGGCTGTAACTCCGGGATGAAGCCTGGCTGGAGTCAGGGCTGGCGCGCGCCGCTGCGTGAAGCACTGGATTGGCTGAGCGCAGAGCTGGGCGCCCTCTACGAAGAACACACCGCACCGCTGTTGCGCGACCCGTGGCCGGCGCGCGACGCTTACGGACCGGTTATCATCAACCGCACCGAAGAGATGCTCAATGCCTTTTTCCGGGCTCATGCCCACACCGAGCTCGGCGAGGAGGAACGCGTACGAGCTCTGCGCGCGCTTGAGATGCAGCGCCACGCGATGCTGATGTATACCAGCTGCGGCTGGTTCTTTGACGAGATCTCGGGTATCGAGACGGTGCAGATCATGCAGTACGCCGCGCGTGCGATACAGCTTGGACGCGAGCTGAGCGACAACGATCTCGAGAGCGAGTTCGTCGCCAAGCTCGCTGAAGCGCCGAGCAATATCAGACGACTGCGCAACGGGCAAGGCGTGTACAACGATGCGGTGAAGCCGGCAACCGTGACCCTCGAGCGTGTCGGTTCGCATTATGCGGTGAGCTCCTTGTTTGAGTCTTACGAGGACCCGGCAGGAATCGCCTGTTTTCAGATCAGTAACGAAGAGTACGACTATCAAGCAGCCGGAAAGCATCGTCTGGCGGTTGGCAGAGCTCGGGTGTATTCTACCATTACCGAAGAGTCCAAACGGGTGACGTTTGCGGTTTTGCACCTCGGAGATCACAACATTATCGGGGGAGTGAGCCCTGTTTCGGGCGCCGGACGCTCGGCCCGGCTGCAGCGGCGAATTCGTGAGAGCTTTCTTGAGAACAACATCCCCGGAACCATTCTTCTGATCGACCAGGCGTTCGGGCGCAACAGTTACCTGCTGTGGAATCTCTTCCGCGATGAGCAGCGCAGAGTTCTCGAGCAACTGCTCGCCATGACTTACCGCGAAGTGGAAATCAGTTATCGGCGGTTGTTCCAGGCCAACTACTCCATTCTGCAGGCGCTCAAATCCGCGCGCATGCCGATCCCGGAAGCGCTTGCGACTCCGGTCAAACATGTGCTCAACAGCGACCTGCGGCGGGTGTTCAGCTCTGATGGTCTGATCGATCTGCAGGAGCTGAGCAACGCCGTTACCGAGTTCCACCGCTGGCCGTTCGAGCCCGACCCGGACACCATCAGCAATGCCATCGCCGCGAAGCTCACCGCGATGATGCGCGAGCTGGAACGAAACCCGCAAAACGACCCAATTCTCGAAAACCTCGTGCATGTGTATGAGATTCTCAAGCCCTTGGAGCTCGAGATTGCCTTGCACGATCAACAGAACATATATTTTGCGATTGCCTGGCGTACCGGCCCTGAGCGCTTCGTGCGGGAACCGGAGCACCGAAGACGCCGGGCGGCGTTGCTCGGCGAGCATCTGAAGGTGCGCGTGCCGTTCATCACCGCAGAATGAGGAGCAGTTATGGCGAAGCTTCCGGTGGCGAGTTATCGTCTTCAATTCACGCCTGAGTTTGGATTCGGCGAAGCGCGCGCCGTGCTGCCGTATCTGGCGCAACTGGGGGTGTCGCACATTTATGCCTCCCCGATCCTGAAGCCGCGGCCGGGAAGCATGCACGGCTACGATGTCGTCGATCCGAATCAAATTAACCCGGAGCTGGGCGACGAGGATGAGTTCCTGGGCCTGCTTGATGAAGCCGCCGCCCACGGAATCGGTTGGATACAGGACATCGTTCCGAATCATATGGCGTACTCCTACGACAACGTGTACCTGCGCGACCTGTTCGAGAACGGAGAGCGCTCGCCGTATCGTGAGTTCTTCGATATCGAATGGGAGCATCCGATCGAGAATATTCACGGGCGTGTGCTGGCCCCTTTTCTCGGCGATCTGTACGGGAACGTGCTCGAGAACGGAGAGCTGTCGCTGAGCTACGACAGCGAAGGATTCGCGGTCAACTACTACGAGCTGCGGCTGCCGTTGTCGATCGAAAGCTATGCTGAGATCCTGACCTATACCCTCGGCGAGCTCGAGGAGCAGCTCGGGCGCGAGCATCCGGACTTCGTCAAGTTTCTCGGCGTGCTCTACGTGATCAGAGCGCTCAGAAGTGAGCACGGGATCTCGGTGCGCCACGACCAGGTCGGGTTCGTCAAACGGATGCTCGCCGAGCTGTACGAGGGGAACGAAGCGGTGCGCGTGTTCATGGAGAAAAACATCCGCATCTTCAACGGGAACCCGGGCAATCCGGAGAGCTTCAACCTGCTCGACGAGCTCCTGTGGCGGCAAGTCTACCGGCTTTCGTTCTGGAAGGTCTCAAGCGAAGAGATCAACTACCGGCGGTTCTTCAGCATCAACGAGCTGATCTCGCTGCGGGTGGACCGTGAAGAGGTGTTTGCGGAGACGCACGCCTACATTCAACGGCTGGTCGCGGAAGGCAGGATTCAGGGGCTGCGGATCGATCACATCGACGGCCTCTACGATCCGCGGCAATATCTCGAACGCCTGCGCGGCATGGTCGGCGAGGTAATCATCCTCGTCGAGAAGATTCTCGAACCGGACGAGGAACTGCCGGAGTCTTGGCCGGTGGAGGGTACTACCGGCTACGAGTTTCTGAACTTCGTCGGAGGGGTGCTGTGTCGTAAGGAGAATCAGCGCCGGTTCTCACGGCTGTACAGTACGCTGGCCGGCGTAAAGACTCCCTATGATGAGCTGGTGTACGAGAAGAAGAGGCTGATCATCACCAATCACATGGCGGGGGATCTCGAGAACCTCGCACGTTTCATGCGCAAGGTGTTCGGACATGACCGTCACGGAATCGATATCACCTTGCAGGGGCTCAAACGGGCGCTTATGGAGGTGATGATCTACTTCTCGGTATACCGCAGCTACGTGACCGACCGTATCGACCGGCAGGCCGATCAGTTCTACATCAGCTCCGCGGTCGCCGTCGCCAAACAGAAGTTTCCGGCGTTGCTGTACGAGCTGGATTACATCGAGCGCTTCCTGCTTCTCAGCTACGAGAAGAACGTCAGCCAGGAAGGCATCGGTACCTGGCACGACTTCGTGATGCGGTTTCAGCAGTTTACCGGTCCGCTTACCGCCAAAGGCTTTGAGGACACGCTGCTCTATGTCTACAACCGGCTGATCGCCTTGAACGACGTCGGTTCAAGCCCGGATACCTTCGGCGTTACGGTGGCTCAGTTTCATCAGTTCAACCGTAAGCGCTCGCACGAGTCCCCGCGGGCGATGAACGCCACCGCGACGCATGACACCAAACGCGGCGAGGATACACGGATGCGAGGGCTTGTACTGAGCGAGATGCCCGCCGAGTGGGAGAAGCAGGTGCGCGCGTGGCGGAAGCTGACTGCCAAGCTCAAACCTACCGTGCACGGCGCTGCGGTGCCGGATCGCAATGACGAATACTTTCTGTATCAAACGCTGCTTGCCACCGCGGAGCCGGAGACCGTCGAACGCGGTGAGGGCCTCGAGGCTTATATCGAGCGCATCAAGGCCTATACGGTGAAAGCCGTACGCGAGGCCAAACTGCACACCGCCTGGCTGAAACCGGACTTGAGCTACGAAGACGGCTATCTGCAGTTCATCGAGCGCCTCCTGAACAGCCCGCAAGCGCAGAGCTTTCGCGAAGCGTTTGCGCCGTTCCTGCGCAAGGTCCGCTTCTACGGGGCGTACAACAGCCTGTCACAGACGGTCTTGAAGCTGCTCGCTCCGGGGTTTCCGGACCTCTACCAAGGCACCGAGCTCTGGGATTTGTCGCTCGTAGATCCCGACAATCGCCGTCCGGTCGATTATCAACGCCGTTCCGAGTTGCTCGCTGAGCTCGAGTCCGTGCCTCCGGAGGATTTCGCGGCGTTGTGTGTTTCGGAGGACGGCGGTGAGACCGGCGGTGAGACCGGCGGTGAGACCGGATTACCGCGTGCCGCGGCGAAGCTGTTCGTCATCCGGGAAGGCCTGCGCCTGCGACGAGCCTGGCTCTCGCTGCTGGATGCGGCGGAGTACACTCCGCTGACCACCGAGGGACGTCACGCCGAATCGGTTCTGGCTTATATGCGTCGTGCCGGCGACAGCTACCTGATCGTGACGGTACCGCGGTTCCTGAGCTACGTGGTGCCGTACGGCCGCGTGCCCCTGGGCGCCGAGGTGTGGCAGGACACACGGGTGGTGCTCCCGGAAGGTGCGCCGGAGCTATACTCCGAGCATTACAGCGCGCGCGAGGTTCAGATAGACGGCGGGGCGGCTCCGGTGCGCGAGCTCTTCGACCGCTTCCCGTTCGCGATTCTGGCTGCGGGGATGCCGCCGGCCTAATGCCGCCGGCCTGACGCCGCCGGCCAACGGAACCGACCACCAGAACATTGAATTACATCTTGTGTCTTTCGATTTTTGCGCTGATCCTTGGTATACTTAGAGTGGCGGCAGGTGTCCGGCGCCTGTCAGACGGAGGGAAGAGGTTATGTGGAAAAACGGTACTCTCGGCAGGGCCTGGAGAGCCCTGTTGCTTGCTGGAGGTGTAAGCATTGTGATTGCCGGCTGCGGCGGCGGTGAGGAGCTCACGCGCGAAGAAGCCGAACAGCGCCGGGCGGTAAGCCGCAGCGAGATCCTTGAGTTAACGGTAGAACGACCCGGCGGGCAAGGCTTCGAGCCGGGGGTGGTGGGCGGTACCTGGCGAACGAGCGTCAACAACGACCCGCGCAGCTTCAACAAGCTGACCGCGCGTGACGCCGATACCCGCGGAATCATCGACGGATTGTTCGACTACCTTGCCGATTATGATCCCTATAAGCGTGAGTTCAAGCCCAATCTGGCTTCCTTTGAGGTCGAGATCGACGAGGAAGCCGACGAGTTGCGCGTGATCTACACGCTTCGCGACGACCTGTACTGGACGACGCCGGACAGCGACCCTGAGGACTGGGTTCCGGTGACCAGTGAGGACGTCCTATTCTGGTACGATCAGATTCAGGCCGAGCGGGGCGTTCAGCATCCGGCGTACCCGGGCCAGTATATAGAGATGGAAGACGGCACGCGCGAGCGAATAGAGATCGAGAAGATCGACGAGCGCAGCTTCGTGTTTCACTACCCGCGCATCGTGCAGAATCCGATTCTCTCGACCAATATGCAGTTCGGGCCGAAGCACATCTACGAGCCTGCGCTGGACGAGGACGGCGTACAGGGCGTGCTCGACGTTCTGAGCGTCGATACCGACCCGCGCACAATACCCTCGCTCGGCGAGTACCACCTTATCGAGTATGAACCCGGTCAGCGCGTGGTGCTGCAGCGCAATCCCAACTACTTCAAGGCCGACGATAACGGCACCAGCCTGCCGTATCTGGAACGGGTGATTGTGCGAATTGTCCCCGACAAGAACAGCGAGTTCCTGATGTTCCGGGACGGGACGCGCGACTCGTATTCGCTTCGGCCGGAAGACCTGGACCCCTTGCTGCGTATGCGAGGCGCCGACTTCACGGTCTTCAACGGCGGCCCTACGCTGGGGGCGTCGTTCTTCACGGTCAACCAGAACCCGGCTGCGGTTCCCGAACCGAAACTGAGCTGGTTCAGTCAGAAGGAGTTCCGGCAGGCGCTGAGCTCGCTGCTGAACCGGCCGCGCATCGTGCGACAGGTGTTCCGCGGTCTGGCCGAGCCGGCTCACCACTTTTTTGCACGCGCGAATCCGATGTTTGACGAAGACATCCGACTGGAGTACACCTACAACCCGGAGCGGGCAGTGGAGCTGCTGGCGTCGATCGGCATCGAGCAGGATTCCCAGGGGGTGATGCGCGATCCTGACGGCAATCGGATCGAGTTCACGATCTCGATGGGCGCCGAGAACAACATCGGCATTGATATGGCTCAGATCTTAGCCGACGAGCTCGACGAGGTCGGGATCAATGCCCGCGTGCGTCCGGTGGACTTCCAACGCCTGGTAGAGATGCTGCAGAACACCTACGACTGGGACGTGGTTCTGGTATCGTTGGGCGCTAACTACTGGCCGTCGAGCGGCAGCAACGTGTGGCAGTCCAGCGGAAACTTTCATCTCTGGCACCCGCTCCAGGAGGAACCGGCAACCGAGTGGGAAGCGCGGATCGACCACCTCTATAACGAAGGACGTTTCGCCAAAGACGAGGAACGAGCCAAGGAAATCTACGACGAGTATCAGCGTATCCTGCTCGAGCAGTTGCCGGTGATCTATACCGTGCATCCTACCTCGTTCCAGGCTGTAAGAGACAGATGGGGGAACGTGTTCTTTGATACGTTGCGAGGGCTTGATACGACCTATGTCTATCTCAAAGAGCTCAAAGATTGACGGGTGGTATCCGCAGAGATGAATCCGCTTAGCATCGCCTGGCGCGTAGTCGGACAACTCATTTACAATTTCCGCGCTCGACGGCCGCTTGCGGCATTCGTCAGCGGACGTCTGCTCTCGATGGTGGTCCTGCTGTTCCTGTTAGGGTTGGCAGTCTTTTCACTGATGCAGCTTACTCCCGGGGATATCGTTGAGAATTACATCCGTGGACAGATGTTTACGCTTGGCGAGTTCCGGCAGGACGACAACATCTACACTGAGGAGATGATCGAGATGGCGCGCCAGCGCCTGGGGCTGGATCGTCCGTTCTATGTGCAGTACGCGCATTGGCTGCGGCAGGTGTTTATGGAGCGCGATCTGGGTAGAACCTTGATCGCACGCGCGCCGGTGCTGTTCCTGATCCGCGACCGGATGATCAACTCGTTGATCCTGAACCTCATATCGCTCGTGTTTCTGACGGTGATATCGTTCGGGCTCGGGATCTATTTCTCGTCGAAAGTGGGTACGCGGGTCGACGTGGCGGCCACCTCCACGGCACTGTTTTTCCACGCCTTTCCGGGGATCCTGATGCTGATTCTGCTGCAGCTGTTCGCTGCGGTCAGTGGATGGTTTCCGATAACGGCGTATCCGCCGTTCCCCTTCAGCGAAGCGCCGATGCGTTTCGTGTTCAGCTACGCGCACCACGTGTTTCTCCCGTTGCTCGGGGCGTTCCTTTCGGGAGTCGGCGGGACGATGCGCATGATTCGCGCCACAATGCTCGACCAGCTCGGCCAGCCGTATATCACGAGCCTGCGCTCGCGAGGGATCAGTGAGAAACGGATCTATTTTGCGCACGCGTTTCGCAACACGCTGAATCCCTACATTACCAGCAGCGCCAACCTGTTCGCGAGCTTGTTCTCGGGGTCGCTGATATTGGAGATCATCTTCTCCTATCCCGGAATCGGGCGGCTGATGTACGAGGCGGTGCGGCAGGAGGATATCAATCTGGTTTTGGCGAACCTGATGTTTATCAGTTTTCTGGTGTTGGTCGGCATGGTGATTGCCGATGTTCTGCTTGCCGTCGTTGATCCGCGGATCAGGTACTCGAAGCATTAGAGGGGCTTGAGGCATGCTGAAACGCGTTTGGTCCGGCATCCGGCGGCGGCCGGTAGCATTGATCTCTTTTCTGGTTCTGGTGCTGCTGTACGGCGCTATGATTCTTGCCGAGCTGGTGACCCCGTACAACCCCCATACCGTATTTCGTGACCACAGCTATCACCCGCCGAACGTCACTTTCTATTCACGCGAGCTCGGCTTCCGGCCGCAGGTTCAGGAACGCGTCCTGGTCGACCAGCTCAACTGGCGCTATGCGCGGGTACAGGGAGAGTACTACCCGGTCAGGTTCTTCGTGCGCGGACCCAGTTACCGGTTATGGGGGCTGTTCGAGACGGACATCCATTTGTTTGGAACCGATATACCCTATGGTGCCGACGGTCGCACCTGGGAAGAGGGCGGGCGCAACTATCCGGTGTTTCTCTTTGGGGCCGACCACATGGGGCGTGATTTGTTCACGCGGGTTATTCACGGGTCACGGATCTCGCTGACGATCGGGTTCGTCGGAATTGCGATATCGTTGACGCTCGCGATCATCCTCGGAGGTCTGGCGGGTTACTACGGCGGAATGCTCGACTGGCTGCTGATGCGCTTTGCCGAGTTCGTCATTCTCATTCCGGGGCTGTATCTCATACTGTTCCTGCGCTCGGTGCTGTCGCACGACCTGGATCCCGGGCAATCGTTCATGCTTATCACCGTAATTCTGTCGTTCGTGGGATGGCCGGGAAGTGCCCGGTTGATCCGCGGGATGGCGCACAGTATCAAGCGCGAGGACTTCATCACCGCAGCCGAGCTCGACAGTATTCCTCCGCTGGTGATTGTGTTTCGCCAGATCGTGCCCCAGATGGCCTCTATCCTGATCGTTAGCATCGCTCTCGGCATTCCAAGCTTCATCCTCGGCGAGACGGTGCTTTCGTACCTGGGGCTGGGGGTGGTGGACCCTGCCGTTAGCTGGGGAAGCCTGCTCAACCGTGAGATCTCGACCCTGAATAACCTGACGAGCTTCCCGTGGTTCCTATGGCCCGGGGTATTTCTGATTGCAACCACGTTGGCGTTCAACTTTATCGGCGACCTGCTCCGCGATGTCGCCGATCCCTACTACCGCGAACGGCGTCTGGAACGAAGGTAACGGCAATGCTGCTTGAGATTGACAACCTGAAGGTGGAGTTCGCAACCGGGCAAGGCCCGCTGCATGCGGTGCGTGGGGTGACGTTCGAGCTGCACGAGGGTGAGGTGCTCGGGGTCGTCGGTGAGAGCGGATCCGGAAAGAGCGTCACGGCGCACTCTATCCTGCGGCTTCTTCCGGGAAACGGGGCGATCACCGGGGGCGATATCCGCTTTCGGGGGAGCTCGGTGTTGGCCTATCCGCCGCGCGCGCTGCGTTCGTATCGCGGGCCGAAAGTATCGATCATCTTCCAGGAGCCGGGCCGTTCGTTCGATCCCATCTATACGATCGGCAAAGCGCTCGAGGAGACGCTGCGGGCACATAACCCGGAGATGCCGGAGGCCGAAGTGCAAGCGCGTTCGATACGTCTTCTGAAAGAAACACATGTGCCCTACGCCGAGCAGCGGCTGCACAACTACCCGCATCAGTTCTCGGGGGGCTTGCTGCAGCGCATCATGATCGCGCTCGCGCTCGCGTCCGACCCTGACGTCTTGATTGCCGACGAGCCGACCACCGCGCTCGATGTCACCATTCAGGCTCAGATCATCGATCTGCTGCTCGAGCTGAAGTCACGACGCAACCTGGCGATTGTGTTCATAACCCACAACCTGGCTCTGATCAGCGAAATCGCCGACCGCATCCTGGTGATGTACGGCGGGCTCGTCATGGAGTACGGAGCCGCACGCGAGGTGCTCGATCGCCCCCGCCACCCGTATACGCGCGCGTTGCTCGCGTCGATACTGAGCCTCGGCGAGCACTATTCGGAGCAGGCGTTGCAGACGGTACGCGGGGGCACGCCCGACCCGCGCCGTCCTGAACCGGGATGCCCGTTTGCGCCGCGCTGTCCGTTGGCGACGGCGCAGTGTCGCGAAGCCGTCCCGCCGCTGCTGGAGGACGGAACGCAGCATCGCTGTATCGTACCCGGCGAAAAGCCGGAGGGTCTCTATGCTCGAGATTAGCAATCTCTACAAGGCATTCAGTCTCGAGGCCGGGTTCTTCGCACCGGTGGGGCGTTACGTGTATGCGGTCAACGGGGTGAGCTTCTCGATGAAGCGTGGTGAGATCTTCGGGCTCGTCGGCGAGTCCGGATGCGGAAAGACGACCACCGCCCGGCTGGTAGTTCGCACCTATCCCATCGACGAGGGCAGCATTGTCTTCACCGACCGGAACGGCAGGGTCTTCGATATCGGTACGCTCGATCACAAGCGGCTGAAGTTGCTCCGCAGCAAGGTGAAATACATCTTCCAGGACCCCGCCAAATCGCTCAACCCGCGTATGACGATTCTGCAAGTGCTCACCGCAGGGTATCGCTACCAGGAGAGCTGGCCGGGTAAACGCCGGGCACGGGAGGAGGCGGCGGAGATGCTGCGCGAGGTTGGGCTGTCGCCGGATGATCTGGACCGCCGGCCGGCGGATTTTTCCGGTGGGCAGCGGCAGCGGATCTCGATTGCGCGCGCCCTGATCACGCGCCCGGAGCTTCTGATCTGTGACGAGGTTGTATCAGCGCTCGATGTCTCGATACAGGGACAGATCTTGCAGCTGTTGCTGCGGTTGCGCGAAGAGTATGGATTCGGGATGCTCTTCATAGCGCACGATTTGGCCGTCGTTTCCTATATCTGCGACCGAATCGGCGTGATGTATCGCGGGATGCTTATGGAGACAGCTCCGGCGCGGAGACTGATCGAGACGCCGACGCACCCCTACACCAAACATCTCTACACCAGCGTGCCGCAGATAGATCTGCAGCGGAAGACGACCGGTGGCCGCATCACGCGCTTCGGCGAGATACCGGACCCCACCGTTCGGCCGCCCGGGGCCGGGACAGCGCTGATGCAGGTCGCCGAAGAGCACTACGTCTCTCCGCTGTTTTCGTCGGTATAGGCGGCCACAGCCGCCCCCGCGCCGGGAGCGTGACCAAAACGAGCGGACACCCGGGTGTCACCGCTCGCGCTCGTCTTCCGAGAGCCCTTTGGGGGATCCCAGGATTTCAGACCACAGGATCGCCTGCTGAAGCTGCGGCAGCCGTGTGACTCGGTTGAGTCCGGTTTCTGCGGTCTCGCGCCGGGCGCGTTGAGGCTGCGGGCGGGGCTGCCCCTCGGTGTAGGTCAGTTGCTCCTTTGCGATTTTGGGCGTGTCTTTTTCAGCTGCTTCACGCCGCGCCCGTTCGGCCCTGGCGGCGGCCTCGCGCTCACCGGCCCGTTGTTCCTTCGGCGGCCGCGGTTGCGTGCGGCGCAGCGCCTCGCGGAACAGCTGCTGGGGTGTCCTGCGCTCAGCCTCGATCTCGGCGTAGGGGTGCTCGCGCGAAAAGCCGCGCCTGCGTTTGGGTGCCCGGCGCGCGCCGCCCTCCTGTTCCTCATCGTGAGCCGCCTCCTCGTGCGCGTGCTCGTACTCCTCAGCTTCCTCCGCGCCGTGCGCGCGAAGGTCCGCGTCGGGATCTTCCTCGCGTCGCGGGCGAGCTTGACTGCGGCGGCGTGCCTCTGAGGTCATCCTGGTGATATAGAGGAACGGGATCGCGATTATGAGCATGCTCAGCAGCAGGGAGAACAAGTCCCCCTGCTGCGCTGCCTGCAGCAACACGATCATAGAATCAGGACCCTGACGGCGGGGTTTCGCCGCTATCGTTCGCCTGCTGTTCGCCGCTGATGCTGCGGCGCATATCGGTATCAGCCTGGATGTTCTTAAAGCGGTAATAGTCCATAATACCGAGTTGACCGTTGCGGAACGCCTCGGAGATCGCTTTCGGTACCTCCGCCTCGGCCAATACAACCTTGGCGCGATTCGCCTCAACTTCGGCGCTCATCTCGGCTTCGTGAGCTTTCGCGG
>PUNW01000131.1 GCA_003552665.1 Spirochaetaceae bacterium
ATATCGAGTTCCACATGGCTATCGAGGAAGACCGGCTTGCCGAGATCATCGACCTTACCGAAGGGCTGGAGCTGTTTCTGTCTGAAACGGTGGCCGACACTTTGGGGGAAGGACAGATGTTCCCCGGGGGCAACGTGGTGTTTGATGGAGCCAAAGCGCGACAGTACCTCCGGGCAACGCTTGAATACGAGAGCGGCGTGGAGCGCGTTACCCGCACACAGCGGTTCATCCAACGCTTTCTCCTGCGGTTGGGCGAACGGAACGAATACTTAGGACGAAGCGAGGTGGCTCCTCATTTCCGCGATCGGATTGACACCAACCTCGATGGCCGGGCGTTGAGGGCCTTCGGCTCAGCCTTAAACGAGCTGGCCTCCGAGCAGATGGTGTACCGGCGCATACAAGGGGTCACGCGTACGGTGGACGGCGACGGCGAGACTCAGGAGCTGTTGTTTCCCCATTTCGAGGGGCGCTGGCTACGCGAAACGGTTCGGCAGCTGCGTGAAACGCTACGATCCGAGGACGCGCTGCTGCTGGATGGGGCAACGGTCCGGCTGGAGATCCTCAACGGAACGGGCGTAACCGGGCTGGCCCGGCGCACCCGGGAGCTCTATGAAGGGTACGGATTCGAAGTGGTGTCGATTGGCAATGCCGAGACCAACGAGATCGAGAACACCGTGTTTATCAGCCGAACGGGCGACGCTGCCTACGCGGAGCGGGCGGCCCAAGTCGTGGAAGGAACGAACATCATGACCGAGAGCAGCCTTTCGACGCTTCCGAATGTAGATGTTACAATAATATTAGGGAACGATTTTGACGGACGTTATGTCAGATAGCTCTATGATCGATCAGATGGACGCTGTAAAGGAGCACAACCGGACGGCGGTGCTGTCGTTGGCCCGCCGAATTGTGGAGGAGGGCGGCCTCAACACTGTCGCGCTTGACATCGGGGCGGTGTCAACGGTGACCGATTACTTCGTGATAACGAGTGCGCGAAGTCTGACCCATCTACAGGGGTTGGTACGCCGCATGCGTGACCTGTTTGATGAGCTGCAAATAGACGTGGCCCGGTCCCAGAAGCGCAATGACGACTCCGGATGGGTGCTTTTCGACGCCGGATTCGCCGTGATCCACGTAATGTTGACTGATCTGCGCGAGTTCTACGAGCTCGAGCGACTATGGTTGGACGGAGAGGTGGTATTTCAGGCTGGGAACGGCGCGAACTCGCTATAATCCTCCGAATAGGCTCAATCATCGTTTGACAGCGGTCGCTGTTTCCGTATAACTTTCAGTTAATATGGAGGAACTGTGGTTTTCGTCCGTAGCGGGAGCAGGCGAAGCGCAGGGTTCCGTCGAGTGAAGCGACTGTTGGACAACGTCGAAGGAGCAGCCCGATGCAGATCACAGATATTCGGATCCGGCGAGTTAGCGGCGAGGGCAAGTTGAAGGCGTACGTGACCGTAACGTTCGATGACTGCTTCGTGATTCACAACGTCAAGATCATTGAAGGCAAGAGCGGTGTCTTTATCGCCATGCCGAGCAGAAAGACGAAAACCGGCGAGTACAAAGACGTCGCCCATCCGATCAACTCCGATTTTCGCACCGAGTTGCAGGCACGTATCCTCGAGGCCTACGAGGCGCTCGGCGACGAGGACTCTTACGCGGATGAGCAGGGCGAAGGTTCGGGCGATGAGCAGACCTCCGCCGGTGACGCGTAGCGCAGCGCAGCCTGCAGATCTCCGCCGCACTCCATGTACACTCCTCCCGGCAGCAGCCCCTCTTGACCTGGAGGCCGCTTTTCGGTTACACACGTATCAATAAAAACAAAGGCTCACGATTGCGTTGGGACGTCGGCAAGCGGTAAGCCACCGGGTTTTGATCCCGGCATTCGCAGGTTCGAATCCTGCCGTCCCAGTATCTAGGCTCAGCAGGAACTGCCCCGCACCGTGTTGGTGTTATCCTGAAAGCGGTAGCGTAGAAGACCTCGCCGCGGTGCGGTTCGACGGCAGCTCCGATCACCGCCAACGGCTGCCCCCGGTGTGTGCCTCCCCCGGAGCGCGCCTCCCCCGGAGCGCGCCTCCCCCGGCGCTCCGGCGACTGAGGCTACGGCGCCTTTTCCGCGCTGCCACCGGTGCTCCGGGGCCGGGAGCTGCGCAGGCTTCCTCGGGGCCGCTCGCCCCTTTGGTCTCGGTAGCCGGGTGCTTCGTCTTTCTCACACCTCCTTCCACCTATCTAATACCGCCCCTAGCTTCACAGCGCTCCGCTTAACCCAGATATTTCGCCAACACAGTGCGGGGCAGTTCTCCCGGCGCCCAGCAAGGAGGTAGGCGTGTTGCTTGGCGGCGCCGGCAACGGTATACTGGTTGGGATGGTAAACGCGAAGCAACGCTTGCTGTTGTTGGCAGCAGGGGTAGCGGCGCTCGTGGCGCTACTGGTGCTCGGCGCGTATATTGGGTATCGTTTTGCGCGTCCGCCGGTCCTCTCACAGGTCTCGCCGGCGGCGGATACTACCGACGCGCCGGATGACGAAGTCAGCGACGATACCGATAGCGAACCCACCACTCTGACCGTGCTGATAGCCGGCGCCGACGGTGCGCTTGCGGACACTATTATGCTCTACGTCGCCCCGCTGGACGGTAGCGATGCGGCCGTTGTGAGTATCCCGCGCGATTTATGGTTTGAGGGCAACAAGATCAATGCGTTACTGCCTGCGTATGGAGTAGAGTACTGGAGCCGTGAAATCGGGCGTCTGCTGGATCTCTCAATTGATCATCACGTCATTATTCAGATGGACGCCTTTGTGGACGCCGTCGATGCTCTCGGCGGAGTGGAAGTGAAGCTCGAAGAGGAGTTCGAAGACCCCGATATCTGGACAGGTAACGAGAGTTTCGGGCTCTTTTTGCAGGAGGGGGTCAACGAGCTCAGTGGAGGAGAGGCCCTCGCGTTCGCCCGATCGCGACAATTCACCAGTGATTTTGATCGCGCCGAACGGCAGCAGCTCGTCCTCGATGGTATTCGCGAGCGCTTCGATCGCCTTTCGGTGGGCGACGCCGCCGCGTTAGCCGATTTGCTGCGGCGTCTGCGCGAGTATCTGCACACCGACATCGGGTTCACTGAGATGATCGAGTATTATCGCCGCTTCGGCCGGGGCCGCTCGTTGCGACGTCTGGTGCTGTCTACCGATAACGTGCTCTACCACACATACTCTAAGAAGTTGCCTGAGGAGCTGCAGCATGGACGCCACACGTTGCCGGCCCGGGAGGAACCGAGCCTACGACCGCTGGAGCTCAGTCGCCACCATCCGCGCGGCAGCGACGGTGAGGACTGGATCGATCTGCATGCGGTGGCCGAGTTGTACGAGCGCCGGCATCGGCCGCCGCTGTTTCCGGACTGGGCTGAGCAAGATGAGCAGGACAGGCGCGAGTTGATCGACGGCATCGATTCGATGGCGGCGTTTCGCCGGCAGCTGTACTCGCAGGAGGTAGCGAACCTGCTGCTGCTCGAGCAGCGTGGCGAGTATGTTCTGCGTCCGTTGGGTGAGCGATGGAACCTGCTTCAGGCTTTCGTGCATGCGTTCCTCGCCGGATACGGCCCGGGCGAGGCGGAGGCCACGTTTGAGGGGCTTGAGAAGACGTATACCCTCGAGGCGGACTGAAACGGCTGCTGATCCGTGGGCTGGCTGAAAGCCGCCGTTCCGCGCGCCCTCTTGCGTTAACTTCCCCTGTATGCTATATCTAGGGTTACATCGACACGGTCGGGTCACGACAGGTATCGCGTTTTCCCCCCGACATTTGCAGCCGGCGAGTTAGCCGCTGTTTCATAGAGTAAAAGGAGTAACGGCTGATGGAAGCGAAAACACTCAAGGCCGAGCCGCGTACCGCCCAAGGCAGTGGCGCCGCGCGTCGTCTGCGCCGAGCCGGGAAGATTCCGGCGGTCATCTACGGACACCACGATCCCGAGGTGATTACAATCGATGCGCGCGAGTTCGGTGACCAGTTCAAGACGGTAAGCGAAAGCACGATTATCCATATCGATCTCGACGGCAAAGGGTTCGACGTTCTGATCAAGGACTATCAGGCGGACATTCTTAGCGGTCGCATTCTCCATCTCGACTTCTTCGAGATCGAGCGGGGTAAGAAGCTGCGGACCAATGTGCACGTGCATCACACCGGCAACCCGGTGGGAGTGCGCGAAGGCGGCGTGCTCAGCATCCCGACCCGCGACCTGGAGGTCGAGTGTCTGCCGAAGGACATCCCGGAGGAGATCTTGATCGATATTTCGGAGCTCAATATCGGGGACGCCCTGCACGTATCCGATATTACGCCGCCGCCCGGAGTGACCATTCTCAGCAACGAGGATCAGGTTCTTGCACTTGTCGAGCACCAGCGGGTTGAGGTTGAGCCCGAAGAGGAAGTCGAAGAAGGTGCTCTTGAGGGCGAAGAAGCTGCTTCCGAAGAAACCGAAGAATCAGAATCCGAAGAGTAAGGGGGCTGTTGCCCTCCTCGCGGTGGGGTTAGGAAACCCCGGGCCTCACTATACCGAAACCCGGCACAATGTCGGGTTTCGGGCGTTGGATGAGCTCGGAGTCAGGCTGCGAAAACCGCTGTTCAACCGCTTCGAATACGGCGTGTACGCCCATCCGGCCGGTGAGATTGGGCTGCTGCGGCCGCTGACCTATATGAATCGCAGTGGTGAAGTGGTCGGCAGGGCGGTGCGGCTGAGCGGAGTCGAGCCTGATCGGCTCGTTGTGATCTGTGACAACCTGGACCTTGCGCCGGGTATCATCCGCGTGCGTCGGGGTGGATCCTCGGCCGGCCACAACGGCCTGAAATCGGTCATCGGGATGCTCGGAACCGATGACTTCATACGCATATATATCGGCATCGGGCGGCCAGACGACGGCAGCCCGGTGGTTGATCACGTTTTAGGGATCCCCTCGGGGCGGGAGGCCGAGTACCTGAGCGATGCCTGCCGGCGTGCCGCGCACGCGCTCGTTCGGCTGCTCGAGTCCGATCTTGCCCAGGTGATGAATGAGTTCAACACCAAAGCACCATCCGGTAGTTGATCACGTCCTTTCGTTCTGCCGCTCGCTCTGTACGCCCGGCCGGGAGGCCTGTTCCGCGCATCGCGAACCCCGTGAAGGCGAGGTGTCGATCCTGGCCGCGGTTTCGGGCGGCCGGGACAGTGTCGCTCTGCTGCACGCGCTGGCGCAAGCATCCGCGCAGTTGGGTTTTCGCCTGGCGGCAGTGCACATCAACCACCGGCTGCGGGCCGCCGGTCGGCACAGGCACGAGGCCCAGTTGGTGGAGAATGCCTGCCGCGCGCTGGGCGTGCCGTTCCTATACCGCGAGTTGAGCGACGGCGCGGTTCGGGCTGAGGCGTCGCGGGCGCGCTGTGGTCCGGAAGCCGCGGCGCGCAGGCTGCGCTATCGTGAGCTTGCTGCAGCCGCAGTAGAGAGCGGCGCGGCGTTTATCGCCACCGGTCACCATGCCGGCGATCAGCTCGAGACCTGTCTGCAGCGTTTTCTGAGGGGGAGCGGGCCGCGAGGGCTTGCCGGGATTCCGGCGCGCGGAGCATTGCCGCTTGCCGAGGGAGTCGCGTCGGGACTCGAGGTGATCAGGCCGCTGCTGAGCGTTGCGCCTGAGCTGCTGGATGAGTTCATCGCCGCCCTCGGCATGGAGGTTGCTGAGGACGAGAGCAACCGCTCGCTGCGCTATACGCGCAACCGCATCCGCCTAGAGCTGCTGCCGCTGCTTGATGACCTCCAGTCCGGGTTCCGGAGCGCGGTGAGAGCCGCCGCCGCCCGGCACGCTGAGCTTGCCGATTTCGTGCGCAATGAGGCGGAATCCCGCTGCCCCTGGATCGTCAGTTCCTCGCACGGCACCGCCTTGCACAGCACAGGTTCGCACAGCACAGGTTCGGGGGCCGCACTCAGCTGCGATGCGGCTGCCTTTTACGCGCTGCCGCCGGCGCTGCGGCGCGAATCGGTGTTGAGCGCCTATGAACGGCTCGCGCCCGGCGGCGAGGAACTGCCGTACCGGTTTCTCGAGCCGCTCGTCCGCGCGGCTTCGGCTCCGGACGAGGGCGGTACGGTCCTGCGCGGGCACGGAATTCGGATCACGCTCCGGCGCAAGCGGCTTTTCTGTGCCCGTGATGTTGTCCTAACGGCAAAAAAAGGGTATGTTTTTGTTGTATTGAAAGATATGTGTGTGCCGATTGGCGCCGCCGGTTCGCTGCAGATAACCGCCACGGCGAAGGGGCGGCGGCCGGACACGAGCCGTGGGGAGGTCTTGATTGACCGTGCTGCCGTGCATGAGCCGCTCTTGATTCGTAGTAGACGTCAGGGAGACCGTATACTTACCCGCTACGGCGCCAGGAAGATCAAGAATATCTGTTCAGAATGGGGCCTGGATGAGGAACAGAAAGCCGTGGTGCCCATCCTTGAAGACCGCGACGGAGTACTCGCGGTAATTGGAACGCCGTTCGGCCGGTCGGCCGTGCTAGCCGCACGAGCTGAAATACCGAACGCACCGACATCCCCGTCGGCTGAGGCGTTCCAAATAACATTTGACGGAGTTTAACCGCTATATGGATAACGATCGCAACGGCGGCGACAACAGACAGAACCCCGAGCCGCGCGAACCCGGCAACATGAGCTTCAACTTCAAGAACAACCGCTTTGCGTTGTTTTTTCTCGTGGCGATTGTCAGCATGTTCATTGTGCTGTTGTTCACCGACACGGGTGAGCCGGCGAACGAGATTCCTTATTCCCAGTTTCTCTCCCATCTCGAGGCCGGTGAGGTCGAGAGTGTCACGATCATGGATGAGACCGAGATCAGTGGTACCTTCCGTACGGCTGATGGAGAGCGCAGCGAGTTCAAGACGCATATCCCCTATTTTGACGCGGAGCTGGTGGGGCAACTGCGCGAACATGATGTGCGCTTCACCGGTAAGGAACGGCCGGTCTCACCGTTTCGGATGGTGCTCGAGTTCCTGCCGTGGTTCATCATCTTCTTCTTCATCTTCTTCATGTTCCGTCAGGTACAGGGAAGCGGCAACAAGGCCTTCTCGTTCGGGCGCAGCAAGGCAAAGCGGTTCGTGGACGAGGGCAGCAAGCTGACCTTTGCGGACGTGGCCGGACATCGTGAAGCCAAGTATGAGCTCGAGGAAGTTGTCGAGTTCCTCAAGAGCCCGGATAAGTTCGCGCAGATAGGAGCCAAGATCCCTAAAGGGGTGCTGTTGGTCGGCGGCCCCGGTACGGGGAAGACGCTCCTGGCCAAGGCGTGCGCCGGAGAGGCCAACGTCGCCTTCTTCCATATGTCCGGGTCAGACTTCGTTGAGATGTTTGTCGGCGTGGGCGCAAGTCGCGTGCGAGACCTGTTCGATCAGGGGCGCAAAAATGCGCCGTGTCTGTTGTTCATCGACGAGCTTGATGCGGTCGGGCGTACGCGCGGTGCCGGTTACGGCGGCGGCCACGACGAGCGCGAGCAGACGCTCAACCAGATGCTGGCTGAGATGGACGGGTTTGATACCAAGGAAGGCGTAATCATGATCGCCGCCACAAACCGTCCCGACGTTCTGGACCCGGCTCTATTGCGTCCGGGCAGATTTGACCGCCAGGTCGTTATCGATCTGCCGGATATGAGGGAGCGCGAAGATATCCTCAGGCTGCACTGCAAGAAGCTCCCAATCGCGGACGATGTGGACTTAGAGCGGGTGGCCCGGGCCACGCCCGGATCATCCGGTGCCGATCTCGCCAACCTCATCAACGAAGCGGCGCTCTACGCGGCGCGCAAAGACAAGACGCATGTCGACATGGAGGATTTCGAGCAGGCTCGCGACAAGCTGCTGATGGGCGTCGAGCGCAAGTCGCGCCTTATCACCGAGGAGGACAAGCGTAGGACCGCCTACCACGAGAGCGGGCATGCGCTCATGCATTTCTACTGTCGTTATGCTGATCCGCTGCATAAGGTGACGATAGTGCCTCGCGGGCGCGCCCTGGGACTGGCGCTCTCGCTGCCTGAGCGGGACGAATACAGCAAAGCCCGGGGCTGGCTGGAAGACCGGATCAAGATCGCCTACGGCGGCTATGTCGCCGAGCAGTTGGTGTACAACGAGACCACGACCGGGGTGCAGAACGACCTGAAGCAGGCTACCGATCTGGCGCGGCGGATGGTCACCGAATGGGGTATGAGCGAGATCGGCCCGGTCGCGTTCGGACAGGAAGACGAGCCGATCTTCATCGGCAAAGAGATGGCACAACACAAGGATTACTCCGAGAGCACCGCGCAGGCGATCGATGCCGAGATAAAGCGCATTTTGACCGATAATATGAGCATCACGCGGCGTACCCTCGAAGAGCACCGTGAACAGCTGGATACGCTCGCGGCCGCGCTGCAGGACAAGGAGACGCTCAGTGACTTCGAGGTGCGGGAGCTGCTGGGGTTTGAGCTCCCGGCGAAGTCAGGCGACGGGCGGCGCTCGGTAACCCAAGCCGATGCGGTCGACCAGGACGAGGTGACCGAATCCGCCGGGTCAAATGGCGGAAGCGGCGCATCTGCGGATGCCGGAAGCGACGGGTCCGGAAGCGGCGTATCCTCAGCTGCTGAGGGCGGGCATGACGACGGCAGCTCCAAGGACCAGGGAAACTCCGGCGGTGAAAGCGATTCGGAATCCCACAGTGGCGCGACGCGGGAACGAGGTGCGCAGGAACGAGGTGCGCGGGACAGAGGTGATCAACAACAAGACTGAGGCGCAACGATGAAGCGGCAAGCGCTTGTTGTGGCGATTCTGGCCGGATGTGCGTCAATGTTCCTCCTTTCTCCCGCAACGGCACAGTCCGCAGATCGTGAGTTGGGGGATCTCTACTTCCGCCATGCGCGGCGCCTGCAGCAACAGGACCGGATCGAAGAGAGCCTGCGCGTAGCCGAAATCGGGCTTGAGTACGATGACCTCAGTGCGGATCTGCTGACGCTTTACGCCGAGTTGCGGCTGCTTGAAGCGGCCGGCGCCGGCCGGGCTGTCGAAGCGCTGGAACGGGCACTCCTGCGGGGCCGGTTTGAGCGTGTGCGGCCGGACGACACGGTGGCGCTCTTGGCATCGGTGCTCATCAGAATCGGTGAATACGAAGATGCGCTGGACTGGATTACAGAGCACGCCCGCGATCGCGGCTCGTCTGAGATTCTTTATCACGAGGCGCGGGCGCTGACGGCCCTTGAACGCTTTCAAACCGCCGATGCACGGATCGCGACCGGCCTGAGACGCTATCCCGAGGAGGCGAAGTTTGTCCGCCTGGCCGTCGATCGCGACCCGCTGCCTGGATTCTCGGTCGCACGTTGGATAGACGAATACGCCGAGCGGCAGGACGATCCGGAGTTTCTGCGAGTGCTGTTGCACTATGCGCGGGCGCTGGAGTCCGGCGATAAGCAGCAACGGCGACTGGAGCAGTATTTCGAGAACGGCGGCACCGACCCGATCGCGGTGGTGGCCTACCTTCCCTACAGCGATGAGCCGCAGGAGCAGCTCGAGCAGTTTCGCGAGCTTGGAGGCTTCGAGACATGGGAAACGCTGGCGGCGTTCTACGCGCAGCTTCCGGACGGAGCGGTACGCGATGACCTGGAACGGGAGCTGGCCGAGTTCAGTGGAGCGGTATACGGCGAGCGCGACGCCTGCGGTTACCCCCGCGAGCGCCTGATCTATGAGACCGGGCAGCTGGTGCAGTATGCCTACGATCGTAATCGTGACGGGGTCTACGAGCACCTGCTTATGCTGCAGGACGGGCTTCCAACTCTCTATCGGCGGAGTGATTCCAGCATTCATAGCACGGTGGCCTACAACGCATATCCCGAGGTGCGCAGCATGCTGCGTCGCGAACCTGACCGGAACGAGTTCAGATACGTGCTCGCGCGTGGCCGGTTTCGGTTTCCGGTTGTCGGGTTCGGCGAGACGTGGTTTACCGATACGCCCCAGGTTCTGGCTGAGATCTCTATTGACCGTGGTCAGGAAATACCGTCTGAGGATGTGCTGCGCCGACATGCGGCCAGGATTGAAGAACGCCGGCCTGATGCAGAGCAGGCGCATGAGATAACTTATATGGAGGAGGGAGAAGTATATCGGGTTGTAACCGACAGCACGCGCGACGGGCGCATCGATCTCATCGTGGAGTATCGTGAAAACGAGCCTTTCTTCGGTTTGCGCGATGTAACCGGTGACGGTTACTTCGAGCTGCTGAAGCGCTATCGGAGCGGGGTACTGGTCGAGGTCGCGGTGGACGAAAACCGGGACGGAGTCTACACCTACTTTGAAGAGCCCGGTCCGCCGGAGCGTGTTTCGTGGGATCTGGTACAGGACGGACGAATCGACGTGCGCGATACCTATCGTAACGACGAGCTTGTCGGGCGTGAGTATCAGGTTGCACCGAGCGTTTGGCCCGATGTACGAGAAATCTCCCCGTGGAGCGTACATGGCAGCAGCGAAGAACTCTTCTAGAGGTGTGATGCAGACCGCAGCAGCAGTGCGCGTGGTGGGGACGATGATCCTGCTCGCGATCGTCGGGGTTTCGTGCGCCGGGCCCGCCGTCGAGACCGTGCCGCCCGAGCAGCGACGCGAGCATCTTGAGGCGGAGCTGGCACGGTTGATTGCTGACGGGAATCCGGTGCACGCATTGCAGAAAGTCCAGAGTCTGCGCGGGGATGACGTTTTCGACCGTGAAGAGCTCGAGCTGTACAACGAGCGCGCCATCGACGCGCTGGTGCGTTGGTTCGAGGACGCGGTGGAAGAAGCGCGCTTTCAGGACGCGTTGGGGGCATATCGAAGTCTGGAAGCGGTAGACCGTGCCGCCGGGCTCGATGACTGGACTGAAGAGCGGCTGCTGCATCAGGTAGCGGAACAGTATCGCGAAGAAGGGCATGCCGTAGCGGCTCTTTCCACGCTCCTTCAGATAGAGGATTTGAGCGAGCTTGATAGTGAGCTCCTGCTGCAGTATGCCGAGATCGGGGCGGAGCACAACCATCGCCATGTCGTACGCCTGATTGTTGAGGCGCTCGAAGAGCGGGGCGAGGATCCGCCGCAGGAGCTCGTAGAGTTCGGTCAGCGTATTCCCGATCCTGCCGATATGGTACAGGGTACCGCCACGGTATGGGTTGACCGCGGAATCAAGCTCGAACGCGGAGTCGGCAGACCCGACCGCGTAATCGGGAGTGGGTTCTTCATCGACAAGCGCGGGTATTTGCTGACCAATTACCATGTGATTCAGAGCGAGGTGGACCCCAGTTACCGCGGATACTCACGGCTGTACGTACGGCTGGCCGAGAATCCCGAACAACGGATTCCGGCGAGAGTGGTAGGGTACGATCGTGTTTTCGATATGGCGCTGCTGAAGGTTGAGGTTGACCCCGAGTTCGTATTCTCGCTTTCAGACATACGTGAACTGCGCGCAGGTTCGCAGATCTATGCGATCGGATCTCCCGGAGGGCTGTATTCGAGCATAAGCTCAGGTATCATCTCGGCGACGGGGCGGCGCTTTCTGCAGCTCGGCGACGTGCTGCAGGTGGATGTCCCGTTGAACCCCGGTAACTCCGGGGGGCCGGTTTTGGATAGTCAAGGTGAGCTTGTCGGCGTGGTGTTTGCCGGCGTGGAACAGTTCGAGGGCGTTAACTTCGCCGTGCCTTCGTTCTGGATCAAGCAGTTTCTGGCCGGGTTGTATGAGGGCGATGAGCTCAAGCATCCTTGGCTGGGGATGTCGGTTCATGAGAGCAGACGCGGGTTTGAAGTTACCTTTGTGGCACGCCGAAGCCCGGCCGCCGATCTCGGCATCCGCAAGGGAGACCGGCTTGTCTCGATCAACGGGCATGAGCCGCAGAGCATCGCCGATGCCCAGCACGTGCTGCTGCGCCTGGCTCCCGAAACCCTGGTGCGCGTGCAATGGGAGCGCGACGGCGAACGCCACTCCGGCGTAACTGCGTTGGACAAGCGGCCGTTTAGTCCGGTAGAGCAGCAGCTGGAGTACGTAGATAAGACCGACCTGTTCCCTCCGCTGTTTGGAATGTCGGTCACCAGTACCAGCACGATGCCGTGGCAGCGCAACTACGTGATCGATCGCGTCTACGCGCACTCACCGGCAGATGAAACCGGGCTCTCGGCCAACGATCCTTTCTCGCTGCGCAACTTTCAGATCAACGAAGACCATCGGGTCGCACTGCTACAGATTGTGGTGCGCAAGCGAACCGAGGGCTTTCTAGAAAGCGGGCTTCAGCTGGCAGCGCTGCTCGAGACGCAGAACTTCCTGTAGCGTCGCCGGCGCACCGGCTGAGAGCGCGAATCTGCTATGGAAAAATCCGGGAATTCGTTTATACTGGGCCTGCAATGGCTGAAACTGTGACTGTACTGACTCCGCGGGGCGATGCCACCGTCGGTCGAATCGCGGAGATACGGGAAAGCCTGCTGCAGGCATTCGACCGGTATCCGAAAGTCATCCTCAACCTGTCGCGGATCGAGCGGATCGACATGGCTTTCGTGCATCTGCTGTACGCCGCTAAGCGTGAGGCGGAGGCTCGCGGCCAGGTTTTTCGGCTGAACGGCCCGGTTGCGGACGAGGTGGCCGAGTTGTTGCAGCGCGGCGGGTTCTGCAAACAACCGGCCTCCACCGGGCAGGAGCTCGAGGAAGCACTGGTCGAGTTTTCGTAGATGCGGGGTCGGCATGATCGATAAGTTCCGAGATAATTTTCGCGAGGAAGCCGCCGAGCTTCTGAACAACCTCGAGGAAGCGCTGTTGCGGCTCGAGGATCACCCTCAGGATCCCGATGAGATCTCAAGCGTTTTTCGGGCAATGCATACGATCAAGGGATCGGCAAGCATGTTCGGGTTCCAGGATGTATCCGAGTTCGCGCACAGTGTCGAGACGGTGCTGGATGAGGTCCGCGTGGAACGGCTCTCGGTCACGCCGGAGCTGATCAATCTGACGCTGGCGGCCCGCGATCATATCCGTGACCTGCTTGCTTCCGATGAGGGCGCGGATGCAGAGCAAGCGGCACGTTCCCGGGAGCTTGTGGAACAGCTCTACGAGCTGCGGACCGCCGAGGAGGCGGGGACGAAGGAGACGTCGGAGCCGACGGCGGCCGGCGCACAGCCGGCATCCGCGGCCGGTCACTATGCCACCTTCCGCGTACAGTTCGAACCGCATCCGGATATCTATCTCAACGGTACTAACCCGCTGCAGCTGATTGCCGAGCTGCACGAGCTCGGTGACTGCACCTTGATCCCTTATCTCGATAGAGTTCCGCGCCTGTCGGAGTTGGATCCCGAGCGCTGCCTGATCCGGTTTGATGCCTTCGTTACCACTCGCGAGGGCCTCAACGCCGTCCGCGACGTCTTCATGTTCGTAGAGGGCGATAGCAAGGTTGTCGTTGAAGAGATCGATGACCCTGAAACCCTGCAGGAAGAGCCCTATAAGCGACTGGGGGAGATTCTCGCTGAACGCGGCGTCGCGAAGCCTGAGGATATCGAGGCCGCCGTGCGCAATCAGCGGCGCATCGGTGAGATGCTCGTCGACGGTGGCGTGGACCCCAACTATGTTAAGGCAGCGGTTGAGGAACAGGAACACGTTCGCCGCTCTCGTCAGAAGCTCCAGTCGGAGATGCAGGCGCAGAGTATCAGGGTCAGCTCAGAGAAGCTGGATGACCTGGTGGACCTCGTCGGCGAGCTCGTGACGCTGCAGGCGCGTCTTGCGCAGACTGCGGCCCGGATCGGTAATACCGAGCTTACCTCGGTGGTGGAGAGCTTTGAACGCGTGACCGACGATCTGCGCGACAACACCATGAGCGTGCGCATGCTGCCGATCGGCACCACGTTCAGCAAGTTCAAGCGCCTGGTGCGCGACCTCTCGAGCGAGCTCGGCAAAAGGGCGGAGATCGAAACCTACGGGGGCGAAACCGAGCTCGATAAGACCGTCATCGAGCGCCTGAACGATCCGTTGGTGCACATAATCCGGAACAGTCTGGATCACGGAATCGAGTCGCCTGAGGAGCGTGCCCGCCTCGGCAAGCCTGCAGCCGGTGTTATTCAACTCTCGGCGGAGCACTCCGGAGCGCACGTGATTATCACCGTGAAGGACGACGGAGCAGGGCTTAACGCCGAGCGCCTTCGCCGGGTGGCGGTTGAACGTGGAGTCATCGGCGCTAATGACGAGTTGAGCGACCACGAATGCTTCAACCTGATCTTCGCGCCGGGGTTCTCAACCGCTGAATCGGTGAGCAGCGTCTCAGGCCGTGGCGTTGGGATGGACGTAGTCAGGCGTGAGATCGAGGCGCTGGGAGGCTCGGTCGCGATAGACAGTACGCCGGGCAGCGGCAGCACGTTGCGGCTTGCAATTCCCCTGACCCTCGCCATTATTGACGGCCTGTTAGTACGGCTCGGGGACAACAAGTTCGTGGTTCCTCTGTCGGCAGTGGAGGAATGCATAGAACTCCCGCGTGCGGAGCGCGAGGAGAAGAACGGCAAGCGCATGCTCAACAACCGCGGCGAAGTTCTGCCGTACGTCGAGCTCCGTGAGATCTTTGCCGTATCCGGTGAGCGCCCCAATATCGAACAGATCGTAGTGGTGCACAGCCAGGATGACTTGATCGGCTTTGTCGTCGATGAGGTGATCGGGCATTATCAAACGGTTATCAAGAATCTCGGTCGCTTGTACCGCGAGACCGACGGAGTCTCGGGCGCGACGATCCTCGGGGACGGGTCGGTGGCGCTGATCCTCGACACTCAGCGTCTTGCAACGGTGACGATCGCCGAAAAGAACTAACAATCCCAGGAAGGAACGCAACGTAACAAACATGAGCGACACCCAAAGCCCGGCCCGGGGAGGCCTTACCGACCAACAGTTCAAGCGATTGAGCACCTTTATCGAGACCGAGATCGGGATCAGAATGCCTGATACCAAACGCATCATGCTGGAGTCGCGTCTGCACAAGCGGTTGCGCACGCTGAAGATGGACAGTTTCGAGGACTACCTCCAGCACGTGTTCTCCGATGATCAGCGCGAATCGGAGCTGGTCCACATGATCGATGCGGTCACCACCAACAAGACGGATTTCTTCCGCGAGGCCGACCATTTCGATTTCATGCTGCAGCAGGCGCTGCCGCGCGGCCACAGTCAGTACGGCTGGGGCGCGGGGAAGAGGACGCCGCTGCGGGCCTGGTCGGCCGCGTGTTCAAGCGGTGAAGAGATATACACGCTCGCGATGGTGTTGGAGGAGTTTCGGGCGCAACACAGCGGTTTTGAATACATCATCCTGGGAACCGACCTTTCTTCGGCGATGCTCGATCGAGCTCGCTCAGCGATCTACCCTGAGGAACGCATCGAGCCGGTCCCGGAGTCGTACCGGCGAAAGTACCTGCTGCGCAGCAAGGATCGCAGTAAGAAGACGGTGCGGGTGAAGGCCGAGTTGCGCAACCGGGTTCGGTTGCACCGCCTCAACCTCATGGCCGACGATTTCGGGATTCAGAGTAAGTTCGAAATCATCTTCTGTCGCAATGTGATCATCTACTTCGACCGTCCCAACCAGTCCAAGCTGCTGCATCACCTGTATCAGTACTTGGTTCCGGGCGGATATCTCATTCTGGGACACTCGGAAACGTTGGCCGGACTCGAACTGCCGCTTCTGTCGGTTGCGCCGACGGTGTATCAGAAACCTCTCTAAGGAACGCAGGATGACTGAGCGCAACAACAGGATCAAGGTCATGATCGTGGACGATTCGGCCGTGGTTCGCGAAGCCTTGAGATCGATACTGGAGAGCGATTCGTCGATAGAGGTGGTCGGCACTGCGGCCGACCCGTACGTTGCGGCGCAAAAGCTGCGCAAAGTGGTCCCGGATGTGATCACACTGGACATCGAGATGCCGCGCATGGACGGCCTGAGCTTTCTGCGCCGGCTGATGGCGCAGCACCCGCTTCCGGTGGTGATCTGCTCGTCACAAGCAGGCGAGGGATCGGACAACGCGCTGCGGGCTTTGGAGTACGGCGCGGTCGATATCGTGCGCAAGCCGAAGATGGGCGCGAAACAGTTCATTCACGAGTCGCAGGTGGAGATCATTGACGCGATCAAGGCGGCCCACCTCTCGAAGGTGCAGAAGCTGAGTCCGGAGAAGGCGGCGCCGATTGAGCGCAACATCGCTCCTAAGCTCTCGGCCGACGCGGTGCTGCCGCACGCGAAGGGGCCTACCGCGATAGAGACAACCGAACAGGTGGTTGTGGCCGGTGCTTCCACCGGCGGAACCGAAGCCTTGCGCGAGTTCCTTACCTCCCTTCCGGGCGACGCCCCCGGCATCGTCATCGTCCAACACATGCCCGAGAACTTCACCGCGGCGTTCGCGCGACGGCTGGACGAGTTGTGTGCGCTGACGGTAAAGGAGGCTGAGAACAACGACAGTGTCATTCGCGGGCGTGCGCTCATCGCTCCGGGCAACCGCCACACGCTGCTCAAGCGTTCCGGTGCGCGCTATTACGTGGAGGTGCGCGACGGGCCGCTCGTAAGCCGGCATCGGCCCTCGGTCGATGTTCTGTTTCGTTCCACAGCGCGCTACGCCGGCAAGAACGCGGTTGGGGTGATCATGACTGGAATGGGCGACGACGGCGCCGCCGGTCTGCTCGAGATGAAGGAAGCGGGCGGATATACCATCGGCCAGGATGAGGCGAGCTGCGTGGTGTATGGCATGCCTCACGAGGCCCAGAAGCGCGGTGCCGTTACCAAGGTGGTTGCGCTGAAGGATATCGCCGGGCATGTCATGTCGCGTGACGGACGCTGAATACGGACGCCGAATACGGAGGCAATCGATGCGGTTTGTGATAGTGGAAGATGATTTCGGCAGTCGGCCGAGTGCTGCAGGCGTTTCTGCGTACCTGGGGCACCAGTGAGGTGATGGTGGACGGCGAGGAAGCGATCGAAGCGTTCCGGCTCGCGTGGGAGGAAGCCAACCCGTACGATGTCGTGTTTCTCGATATCATGATGCCGCGCATGGACCGGCAGGCCGCGTTGAAGCGCATAAGGGAGATCGAGCGGGATCAGACGCCGGTGATCATGATTACCGCAATGGAAGACCCCAAGAATGTGGTGGAAGCGTACTACCGAGGGGCGGCCACTTCCTATATCGTCAAACCGGTAACCAGAGAGGCGCTCGAAGCCGAGCTGGTAAAGCTCGGAGTAGTGCCGACTTGAAACTGCCTTCCAGTCTGTAGTACACAGTAACCCAATATGCACCAATCGCTTATTCGCAACTTCTGTATCATCGCCCATATCGATCATGGAAAATCCACTCTCGCCGACCGGCTGATCGAAAAGGCCAAGATCATATCCGCGCGTGATTTCCACGATCAGCTGCTCGATTCCATGGATATCGAGCGCGAACGTGGTATTACCATCAAGTCACACGCCGTGAGTATGCCGTATCCGTCGACAGACGGCCACACCTATCATCTCAATCTTGTGGATACGCCTGGGCATGTCGATTTTTCGTATGAAGTCTCGCGTGCAATCTCATCGTGCGAGGGTGCCATCCTGCTGATCGATGCCGCCCAGGGTGTTGAAGCGCAGACGGTTTCCAACCTCTACATGGCCATGGACCACGATCTGGAAGTGATTCCGGTGATCAATAAGATAGACCTCCCGAGCGCTGACGTGGAGGCGGTCAGGCATCAGATCGACCACGATCTGGGGCTCGACGGTGAGAACGCGCTTGCGATCTCGGCGAAGAACGGGATTGGAATCGATCCGCTGCTCGAGGCGATTGTGCACCGGGTTCCTGCGCCGGGCGGCGACTCGGATGGATCGTTAAAGGCCCTCATCTTTGACTCCAATTACGACCCGT
This sequence comes from Spirochaetaceae bacterium, assembly GCA_003552665.1. Lineage (GTDB taxonomy): Bacteria > Spirochaetota > Spirochaetia > DSM-27196 > SLAA01 > B1Sed10-166. Next base: position 17,854 of record PUNW01000131.1, read on the forward strand.
ACCGCGGAGTCGTCGTGCACCTGCGGGTGGTCGACGGGATGATCAAGACCGGGGACGAGATCCGCATGTGGTGGAACAACTCGGTGCATACGGTGGAGGAAACCGGCAACTTCCGTATTCGGCTGGCTCGCACCGAGCAACTCGGCACGGGAGAGGTCGGCTATCTGATTGCCGGGATCAAGAACCTAGAGGACGTGCGCGTCGGCGACACCATAACTAATGAGCACCGGCCGTGCGACAAGGCGCTCCCGGGGTTTCGTGAAGTCAAGCCGGTTGTGTTCTCTTCGATCTATCCGGTGGACACCAACGACTACGAAGAGCTCTCCAAGGCGATGGAGAAGCTGAAGCTGAACGACGCCTCCCTGATCTATGAAAAGGATAACTCGGCGGCGCTCGGGTTCGGGTTCCGATGCGGGTTCCTGGGCTTACTGCACCTGGAGGTCGTTCAGGAACGGCTGGAGCGGGAGTTTGGGTTGAGTATCGTACTGACGGCGCCCTCGGTTGAGTATCACATCACGCTTACCGACGGGAGTAACACCGTGGTCAACAATCCTCTGGAGCTCCCCGATACGGGTCAGATCGCGGAAGCGCATGAGCCCTATATCCGGGCTTCGATCATTACGCCGTCAACCTACCTCGGGGGCGTGCTGAACCTGTGCAACAGTAAGCGCGGTGTACAGGAGAACCTCATGTACCTGGACGAGACGCGGGTTGAGGTTCTGTACCAAATGCCGCTTGCTGAGGTCCTCTACGAGTTCTACGACAACCTGAAGTCGGTAAGCCGTGGCTACGCTTCGTTTGACTACGAGCTAAGCGATTATCGCCCGGTCAATCTGGTGCGGCTCGATATTATGGTCAACGGAAAGCCCGTTGACGCACTGGCGCAGCTGGTGGTTCGCGAGCAGGCAGCGGTGCGGGCACGGCAGATCTGCAAGAAGCTCAAGGACGAGATCCCGCGGCACCAGTTCAAGATTCCGATTCAGGGCGCTATCGGCAGTCAGATCATCGCCCGCGAAACTATCTCGGCGTACCGCAAGGACGTAACCGCCAAGTGCTACGGCGGTGATATCACGCGCAAGCGCAAGCTGCTCGAAAAGCAAAAGGCCGGCAAGAAACGCCTCAAGACCGTTGGCGGTGTAGAGCTGCCCCAGTCGGCGTTCCTCTCTGCGCTGCGCAGCGACGGCGACTGAGCCGATCAAGGCCGGCGCGGCGGCCGGAGCCTACCCGGCGAGCGGGAGCTACCCGACGGCCGGGGCCTACCCCGCGAGGCGGGCGAGGGCGTTCCGCGCCACGCGGGCGAAATGTCTGGCCGAGACCAGGAGCTGGTGCACATTGCTCGGCGAAGCATTTTCCGGCTTTACCCGCGTAGGGAAGTCGATCTCGAGATAGTCACAGGAACTCAGCACGCGCCTGATCACAGCCGGGTCAAGCGAGCCTTCGCGGTAGAGCTCTTCCAGATCGCTGATTGCGTTGGCAAGCAGAGTGCGCTCGTTGGCAAGTTGGGCCTCCACCAGCCGGTGGATTTCGGCAGAGGTGGGGCCTGAGAGCGTCGGGATCGGCGCGAGCGGCCGCGTGGCGGCGGCACCGGTAGGCTGGGCGGCGAGAGCGTGCTCGTCGAGCGTCTCACAATCCGCCCTCAGAAGCCCGATATCGAGGCCTTCGGAGGAGAGGTCGTAGGCCGGTCCGGCCATCCCGGACAGGACGTCGCGGAGCTGCAGCCGGTAGCCGGCGAGGATCGTGTCACTGCGGGCGTTGCGCCCGTTCTTATCGGTGAGCGTGACCAGAGGGCGCTGCAGCGCTTGTTCATACAGGGAATCCGGGTGCAGGCGGCTGTAGTGGCGCAGGTACCAGCGGTGCGAGCCGGTTCCGCGCGCGTGGGGCTTACCGGGACGGAAGCTGAAATCCGTGCCCAGCAGGTATAACGGTCGGCCGATTCGGGTGGACAGCGACTCCAGGCCTGCGACCGCCACCGACCCCCGCGGCGGAATCCATGTTCCGGGCAACCCGGCGGCTTCAAGGCGGCTAAGAAACGCAGACTCAGTGAAGCGCGAGGCGAAGAAACACCGGAACTGCGGCTCTACCTGTCTGACAATCTGCGGTGCGCTGCTGAGATCGAACACAAAGGTAGAACCGCGTCGCATAAGTCCCAGAAGATGCTCCCGGTTAATCAGCTGGGCTTCAAGCACGATGACGTAGTCAGGCTGAATCCCGGCGGCGTGCAAACAACCGAGCGCGGTATCGACTGTTATGATCGTGAGCTCAGACCGAAATCGCTGCAGAAAGCCTATACAGTGCTCGAGCGACGGTCCGGCGCCGACCATAACGGTCGGCCCGTCTGCCTCCAGTGTATCGAGGCTGCGTGAGCTCGGTAGCTCGGCGAGGTTATTCAACACGTTTGACAACCACCGCCGGCCGAGGCGGATCAGGCTCAGGCGGTTCTGCCAGTTGGCGCGCAACACCGTCCGCAGGTGAGTTTCCAGCGCCCGGTACCGGCGGGGGTTCAGTGCGAAGCCGCCTGAGAGCGAGATGATGTCGCAGCCGGAGAAGGCATCCACCCCGATCGCGGTCAGGGCTGCATCCAGGGTTGCCTGGTCGTCGCCGGTCAGGAAGGTTATGCGCGGATCGTCCTGTAACGCAGGGGGGATGTTTTGCGCCGACAAAGTGGCGAGATTGCGGTCGACCTCCACGCAGAGAACCGCCGCCGGAGCATCCTCACGCGCCATTAAACGGTCGACCCCGTACCATAGAAGGGGCGACGGGATAATTATCAGGTGCCGGGACGGAATGACGGCCGCCGCCGCGCGGCGCGCAGCGGCGGCACGTGGGTTGGCATCGGAGTAAAGGCGCTTACCCTGGTAAACGACCTGGTGGCCGTCGGAGCGCGCCTCTACCTCGACCGCCGCTTCGTTCACTGCCCTCGAGCCTGGCCCTGTGCGCTGAAGTAGCGGAAGAAGACCTCGACGACACGACTCTCTACCCGCTCGGGATCAAATACCGTGCGTTCCAGCTCACGCCATTGCCAGTCCTGAAGCAGGTTGGGGTAGTAGGCCTCGAGGATATCATCCTCACCGGGTTCCAACTCGCGTTCGTCCTCAAAACGCAATACGATGTAGCGATCTTCCAGCTCTATCGGTTCCGAGATCTCACCCGGCTGCAGCCGAAATGCGGTTTCGAAGAACGCCTCGCGTTGCGCCGCATCTGCGAGCTGGTCGCCGTCGACGGTGCGCACCTGGTTGAAGAGACGCGAATTACCGTAGTTCACCGGGAAATACTCGGTTGATCCCAACTCCACGCCTTGCTCGTCTGCGATTTCCAGGAACTCCGTACCGCCGGTTGCGGCTACGAACTCATCGGCTCGTTTACGGGCCTGCTCCCTAAGGTCGTCGCTAGCAACCGCGAGCATGTGCTCTCGGACGCGCTCGCGATGCTCGGCCTGGTCGAGATCCAGCTCGCGAGGAGGCTCATTGAGGCGTACAATCCGGTAGCCTTCCTCGGTATCAAACGGGCCGATCACGGTTCCGGGAACCGCATCGTAGAGCTCGGCTACCGGCTCGCCTCCGAGCTCCATCTCAAGCTCGTGCCGTGCTACCCAGCCGCGTTCACCGCTTTCTGCGGCGAAGGCGTCATCCGAATAGGTCTCAGCGAGCTCTTCAAAGGAGATCTCTCCGGCTTCAAGCTGCCCGTAGACCGAGGCGGCGTCTTCCTCCGTCCCCAGGACCGTGATCTGGGAAATGTGGATTTCCGCTAGCTGCTCAGCGTGATCTGCATAATACTCTGCAAGCAGATCGTCGGAGATGTCATCGAAGCGAAACTCTGCGAACTGGAACTGCCGCTCAGTACGCGCGATGCGCTTGAGCGCTTCCTGCTCGTGCCGGCTGAATCGCGAGGTCTGTACCGCGTCCTGCAGAAACTGCTCCTGCACCAGACTCGCGCGCAGAAAATCTCGCAGCGCCTGCCGCTCTGAGCTGGGCATTTGGCGGTATTGCTCGGGACTGAATCTGCCGTTTTCCTGGAACGCCGGGTACTGGGCGAGCTCCCGGTCAACGCGTTCAGACGATACGGTCATACCGCTAGGGCGCGCGGTCTGCTGAACCGCTTTGTTGAAAACAGCCTGATTGAACGCCTGTTCGAGCAGCTGGTACCGGTGTAACTCAGGGTTCTGCGCCTGGCGTTCGGGTTGCTGCTGGGCAAGCAATCGAAACTGCCGCTCAAAGAACGTGCCTTGCGCGAACTCAATCGGTTCCCCGTCATAGCTGCCGACTTCTATACGGGGCGCCGTCTGGTCGACGAACCCGCCGATAATCGGGCCGCCGAGAAACGTGATCGCGATCACGAGCAGGATTACAACGCTGAAGATATACAGGATGCCTCGTTTGTGCGGCCGCGGCTTCTGCGGGGTACTGCTTTGGTCCGAAGGGGTCTTCGCCATTTGTGGAACTCTTTCCTTCCTAGTGGGGTAAGCTCAGGATACCACTTTCCGAATTTTGGTGTCAATGCGCGTTGAATGCTCGCAACTCTTGCCTCCGCTAAAGACCAAGCGTTATTTTTTTATGGGTATCCCTGACAGAATCCAAACACCTGATCGTATCGCTGAGGAGGTGGCCGTAAGCGCAAGAAGCTGGGCCGGGATTCGATCAGCATTGTCACTGCAGTGCGCGCTGCCGACGGGTGGGTGTCGATCAAGGCTTTGCAGCGCAGAACGGGCGTCGATCCGGAGAACTGGGAAGCGATCTCCCTATCCCCGACCTTCGCCGGCTCCCGTGACGCCGCGCGACGACGAGTAACCGGGCCGGTCAGGAGTCCACACCCGCGTGTCCTCCGAGCGCCTGAGCCGGGAAGACGCAGTTTCAAAGCTCCAGCAGCCGAACTCGCGCGCGAGAAAAACACTGCTCATCGCACGCTCGCAACCCTGGTCCAGTACTCGCATTCGCGGTTCCAGCGGCAACACCTCGCAGAGCCACTCGGTGAGCCACAGTGCGTTCGGCCCCATTTGATTCTGAAGCACCCAGGTGGGCTCGTAGGCGGCCGCCTTGGGGAACTCGGGCTTGTTCAGGAGACTGTTCAGATCAGCCAAGTTTCCTCGCTTCACAGCTGCACGGATAATCGTGCAGACAATTGTGCCGATAATTATGCCGACGATGCTGAAGATAGAGAATCGAGGCCGGTCGTTGTAGTGACAACTCGTCCGTTCTGTGTCAGTGTCACTCTCGGCAGACTTCCCAAAATTCCGATTGGTTTCGAGGAGCACATGCAGACAACCTCCAGTATACTGCGAAGAATCGTTGGGCTCAGTATCGCGATCGTCGTTGTGCTCGGCGCGTCGCTGATTGCGGTCAGCGCATTCTTGATTGTCGATACGAGTCGCGCCGCTGCGCGCGAGGCATTCGAGGCGAAGCTGCGGGGCGATATGCGTGCCGCAGCTACCTACCTGGAGGACTACTTCGGACAGCTGAGTATCTCCGACAACGAGCTGGTGGATTCGGACGGGCAGTCGATCGCCGGACGTCACGAGTTCGTCGACCACGTGTCAGATGATTTAGGCGTTGTGGCAACGCTGTTCGTGCGTGACGAAGCCGATTTTCGGCGCGTGACAACGAGCATCCGTACCGAAGCAGGTGAGCGTGCCGTCGACACCTATCTGGGTACCGACAGCGACGCCTACGAGAGCATCCGCGCGGGGGAGTTCTACGTTGGGCCGGCGACAATTCTCGGTGACCAATACCTGACCGCCTACGATCCGATCACAGCTCCCGGTACCGACCCCATCATCGCGGTCCTGTTTATTGGTGTCGAGCTGACCGAGGTCGAGGAGTTGATTACGGCGGGGACCAGTGACGGGTTGTTCGTATTGCTCGCTCTCGGCCTGGGACTCTGTGTGCTGACCGGGGTGCTTCTGTACTTCGGGATCGGCCCCAGCATCAAGCCCTTACGGCATATCGCCGAGCGGCTGCGGGAGATCGCCGCGGGAGAGGCCGATCTCACCGCCACGATAGAGGTAGCACGCCGGGACGAGACCGGCCAGTTGGCCGGGTACTTCAACCAGTTTCTTGCCGGGCTTCGCGAGGTTGTGGCATCAATCCGCAGCGCCACCAATACCCTGTCGGAGATCGGCTCGGAGCTCTCCACGAACATGGAAGAGACGTCCTCCGCGATTATCGAGATCACTGAGAACATCAACGGGCTCAACGAGCAGGTGACGAACCAATCCGCAGGGGTCACCGAAATCACGGCAACGATCGAGCAGATCAGCAGAAACATCGAGAGTCTCAACCAACAGATCGAAAATCAGGCGACCGTCGTGACCGAAAGCAGCTCAGCCATCGAAGAGATGATGGCTAACGTACAGTCGGTGGCTAACACCCTCGATCGAAACGTTCAGTCGTTGCAACGTCTTACAAGCGCTGCCGAGAACGGCGAGAGCAAGCTCAACGACGTCGTCGAGCTCAACAAGACGATCGCCGGCAGGAGCGACGGACTGCAGGAAGCCAGCGCCGTGATACAGAATATCGCGAGCCAGACCAACCTGCTGTCGATGAATGCTGCTATAGAGGCGGCGCATGCCGGCGAGCGCGGTAAGGGGTTCGCCGTGGTCGCGGAGGAGATCCGAAAGCTTGCTGAGGAGACTGCCGGCCAGTCGCGAAGCATCGGCACCGAGCTGACTGAGATCACCGGTTCGATCAAGGACGTCGCCGCCTCGGCCGACGAAGCTTCAGCTGCGTTCGGTGAGGTGCGGGCGGCAATCGCAGAAGTCAGCCGCACCGAGCAAGAGATCAAAGCGGCCATGGACGAACAGAGCTCAGGCAGCACGCAGGTTTTGAACGCGTTACAGCAAATCACCGAGATCACCAACACGGTCCGTGACGGGTCCCAGGAGATCACGCAGGCGAGCGCTTCCATCCTGCAGGAGATGACCCGCATTCAGGGGATCACCCAGGAGCTGAGCAACGGCATGCAGGAGATGAATACCGGAGCTTCCGAGATCCAGGAGGCGGTCTCTGCGGTGGAAGAAATGAGCACCAGGAACAAGGAAACGATCGATCAAGTGGCGACTCAGCTCGCACGCTTCAGGATCTAAACGATCTCACGGTATCCGGAACTCGATCCTGTAGCTCGTCCCGTTGCGGGTGCTGACCGCGTACGTTCCACCGATTTGCTCGACCAGAAGGGCGATCAGCTGCAGGCCGAACCCGTCGGTTGCCGAATCCGAGTTCGGCTTCGCTTGGTCTTGCTGCGGATTCTGCTCAGCCGGCATGCCGACACCACTGTCGCTGTACTGCAGAATGGCGGAATTACCCTGCTGTTGCGCTGCGACCGTTATTCGGCCCGATGCCCCTTCTCGAAAGCCGTGCTTGATTGAGTTGGTGATGAGCTCGGTAACCATGATCCCGAGCACTCCAAGCGTTCTGCTTTCGAGGAGAAAGTCCTCCACTTGGGTGGATACCGTAACGGGCACGCCGTGCTCGAGCAATCGTACCGTTTCCTCGACCAGCGGCGGGAGGTATTCACGGATGCTGAGACTGCCGCGTTCATGTGTGCGGTACAGACGGTCGTAGAGAATCATCAGCCCCTGCGCGCGCGAGGCCGCTTCCCGCAAGATCCTGCGGTGCTCTTCGGAGACCCGGCTTTCAGCCTGGTAGCGGAGGTATCCGGCGATCACGCTCATATGGTTTTTGATCCGATGGTGAGTCTCTTTCAGGAGCAGATCTTTCTCTCGGAGGAGCGAGGTGATTCGTTCCTCAGACTGCTTGTAGCGGGTGATGTCTCTGCCGATAACCAGTATTTTTTCGGGTTCGCCGGCATCGTTGAACAGCATCGTCCCGCGCGAGTCCCACCAGGCGAGCTCGCCGTTGCGCGTAACCAGGCGGTACGCCGGCGGGCGAACGTGAACGCTGCCCAGCTGCAGCTCCCTGAACGCCCGAACGACAATCGGACGGTCCGGTCGATGAACAAACTCCAAGGGGAGGTGCCGGACGATTTCCTCCACCGGTAAATCGAGCGCCTGGCCGGCGGCATGGTTCACGTACAGGAACTCACCCTCGAGGCTGAGAAGCAGCACCACGTCGAATCCGTCTTCGGCAATAGAGCGGGACATCGCTTCACTTTCGTGGAGCTCGCGTTCGGCGCGCTTGCGTTCGGTGATGTCCAGCACGCTCACATGCACGTGCTCACAGCTGTCCTCTGATCCGGGCGCGACCGCCCAGTGCAGTTCCACCTCCAGCGGCGTCCCTCGATGAGTGACATGTTGGATCTCGATCGAGAACCGGGTGTTCCCTTCGGCGATCAGCAGCAGCTCCTCGAGAAAGGTCTCGTATGACTGCTCACAGAACGTAGCCGCAATCCCCTCCGCGCAGAACTCGTCCTTGTCGGGAGCTTCATATAGCTGCAGCGCTCTCTGGTTGACGTCCAGGATTCGAACCTCGGCGGCGAGCTCCCGCAGCAGCTGCGGGCGAGCCGACAGATAGGCGCGCAGATCTCCTCCGGCTACGGCTTGTATCTGGTCGAGGCGACGCTTGAGCTCCGAGAAGTCATCCAGCCACATGGGAATCGGCGCGGCCTCGAAGAGGTCCTGGTACCTGCGGCGCGCCTGCTGCAATGATTGATACGCCGAGTTGCGTGCGGTGATGTCCTCGTAAATGGCGTACGTGTATGGCTGCCCGTCTATTTCCAGGGGCGCTCCCGTAACCGCAACGTCCACCAGTGTCGCATCCTTGCGACGACGCTGCGTTTCATAGTATCTGCCGTCGGGGTTCCAGATCACTTCACGCGATACAGCTTCGCCGTCGGACTTGAGCTCGGCCGGCACAATCAGGTCGGCGATCTGTTGCCCCTGGGCCTCGTCGGGAGCATAGCCGAATAACTCTACGAACTGCCGGTTGCATTCCACAATGCGCTCGGTGCTGTCCAGCAGTGCAATCGCCATCGGCGCCCTTTGGAACAGGCGCTCGAATCGGGTCTTCTCGCGCTGAAGCGCTCGCTGGGCTTTCTTCTGCTCGCCGATCTCTTCGAGCGCGCCGACGGCGCCGGTTACTGTACCGCCGTCGTCGCAGATCGGGGAAAGGTAGAGACGAACATCAACCCGATTGCCGTCTTTTGTCGTCCGAACCGCCTCCGCTCCCTGAATGCTCTCGCCTGCAACCAACCGGTCGCGGTTGGCCTCGACTGAGGGCAGCTCTCGGGCGGGGAAGTACGGTGCCGGCTTCCCGAGAACCTCTTCTTTGCTCCAGCCGAACACGCGCTCGGCTGCCGGGTTCCAAACCGTGACCTTATCGTCCCTGTCCACGCTTACGAGGGGTAACGGCAGACCGTCGATCACGGTTCGCTGGAATGTTTCGCTGTCTTTGAGCCGTTGGTGAGCCTCAAACAACCGGAACGCCATTTTTATGGAAGCGTCAAGTACCGTATCTCCGGAGTTCTTTACGATGTAGCCGTACGAGGTGATGCCTTCGGTGCGTTCCACATACTCCGGTTCGGTATGCCCCGACAGGAATACCAGCGGCAACTCCCGAAGCGCCAGAATGCGCTCAGCGGCCTCGGTGCCGTCTATCCCTTCGCCGAGATCAATATCCATGAGAACCAAATCGATTGCGGGATTCTCCTTCACGGCTTCTACCGCGTCCTCACCGGAAGAAGCGACAAGCACCCGATATCCGAATCTCTCCAAGGTCCTCTTCTCGGCGAGTGCGACCAGACGTTCGTCCTCGACAAGCAGAAGAGTACGACTATGCGACGCGGTCATGGGGCGTCTTCCTTATTCGTGTTGCAACGACGGCGGAGTTTGAACAGCAGCGCTGTATCGAGCGGTAGCGAAGAAGCTGCACCGCTCTCTCACGCGGGTATTATCACCGCTGTTCAGCGCGCCGTCAATGAGCCCGCATATCGAACGCCTCGGATGCAGATGCGTTGATGGGTTCGGACCGCTGAGCAGGTCTGTAGCCTGTGTCGGTTCGGTTCGGAGCGTACAGCTCACTACCGCGCACTATCACCCGCTACCATCCGCTACCACCCGCGCGTGCCCGCACCGCAATGTCGTAATAGCGGGCCTCACCTTTGAACTCGCACATGCTGCGGTGTGGTGAAACCGAAAGGTGATCCATTGCCACGTCCGAGGCCGGAATGTAGTAGGTCGGCGGGTGGCTTGTCTCGAGCACGCGAATCGTGTTCGTCGAGTCTGCTATACGCTGTCCGGCAACCCAGACCTCAATGTGTTCGCTACTATGCTCCACGCGCGGCGGCCGCGGATAGTCCCAAACCGACTCTCGGCCTGCGTTCCGCTCGCCGGTGGGTTTCTTGCCGGTGGGTTTCTTACTGTCTTTGCTGCTCATTGGGCTAATATAACGTCTGTCGCCCGGCTCGTAACAGAAGAATGCGAACTTATCAATTGCGCGAGTCAAGCTCACGAGTTGCAGTCCCCGGTCCTAACAAGATAGAGCAGGGCGATCACGACGATGAACTCGCGGCGCAACGAGCGCACTCGAAACCGGCGCAGCCCGCTTTTCGTTGTCGTCCGTGTAGGCGCTTTTGCCATCGATTCTGCGCTCGGGCCAAATGCAGCAACGTAACACCGTAGTGCGCCCTTGCCGCGTCACCACTATTTGGCGCATCATAACTCTTGGACTAACCGAGACCCTGCAAGGGTAGGAGGGGAAGATGGAGTACGTGCGACTTGGAAACACCGGCATGAAGGTATCGCGAATATGCCTTGGTACGATGACATACGGCTCTTCCAAATGGCGGGAATGGGTGCTCGACGAGGCTGAATCGAAGCCGTTCTACCGGCGGGCGATCGAGCTCGGCATCAATTTCTTTGATACCGCCGATATGTACTCGCTGGGAGCAAGCGAGGAGGTGACCGGCCGCGCTCTGGCTGAGTACGCACGTCGGAATGAGGTGGTGATTACCACCAAAGTGTGCCAGCCGATGAGCGACGACCCGAACGCACGCGGGCTTTCTCGAAAGCATATCCTTGATTCAATCGACGGCTCGCTTCGCCGTCTCGGCACTGATTACGTCGATGTTTACATGATTCACCGCTGGGATTACGAGACACCGATAGAAGAAACGCTGGAGACCCTCAATGACGTGGTGCGCGCCGGCAAGGCCCGCTATATCGGTGCCTCGAGTACGTTCGCGTGGCAGTTTGCCAAGGCTCTGTTCACCTCCGATCTCCGCGGCTACAGCCGCTTCGTCACCATGCAGAATCACTACAACCTGCTTTACCGCGAGGAAGAACGAGAGATGATCCCGCTGTGCCTGGACCAGAAGATCGGGGTTCTGCCATGGAGCCCGCTGGGGCGCGGTCTTCTCAGCGGCAAGCAAGCCGGCTTACAGGATAAGGAAACCAAGAGGGCGCACAGCGACGGCAAGCTTCCGAAGTTTTATGACGATGCCAACCTCGAGATTACCTCCCGCCTTGCCGAGCGGGCTGCCGAGCTGGGCTACACCCCGGCGCAGGTTGCAATCGCCTGGCTCTTGCATAAGCCTGCAGTCTCCGCGCCGGTGGTCGGCGCGACGAAGCTGCAGCATCTCGATGATCTCGTGAAGGCGGTGACGGTACAGCTCTCGAGCTCAGACGTCGAATACCTGGAGGCCCCGTACATGCCGCGCGAAATTCAGGGACATCAGTGAGCGCTGGGGCCGGCTGAGGAGGGCGGGTGGTTATTCGGCCGACCTGCGGGCTCCCAACTCTGTTGCGCAGGCGGCGCGCTCGCGGTCGATGATCTCCTGCAGCACGCGCGCGGCTTCCAGCATCACCGGCAGGCAGCCGTCGGTCTCGTCGCGCCAGCGAACCTTGATCGGAGCACAGTCGATGTGACCGAAAGTCCCGCGCAGGCGTTCGAATAGCTCGCTGTTCAGGTGCTTGACTCGGTCGCTTTCATGTCCTCGCTCGCGTACGAACATCGCGCTGAATACCATCGAGGCACCGGTGAGCACGCCGCAAGTGCTTTCAACCCCCATTCCGCCGCCGAATCCGGCGGCCAGCTTGAGCGCCGAACGTGGCAAGCCGAGGTTGTAGGCGCGATCGGCGGCGTGGAGGATGGTTTCGGCGCAGTTGAGGTCTTCGCGTTCGTTGAGGCGGGCGGCAACAATATCGTAGAGGGTTTGCCGGTTCATCCCCATAAGTGTATCACGGCTATTGGGTACGGAGAAGTGGGCTATCAGAACGTCATCTATTCACTCATCACTACTGCCGGTATCGGTATCGGGCCCGCTGGCTTTGGACCGCCGCCATCCCAGCCCACACCCGGGCGGCCCGGACCCGGACGGCGGTCCGTTGTATTCTCTTGTTGTCGAAACGAGCAAGGCGGACCTACAATGATCTACTAGTGTACGGACAGATGAACCCGGTTTGGAGGGTAATGCCGTGGGTGGGGTCCGTCCTTCAACAGACCGTGCATCGCGGGTTCTCGCGGTATTCCTCGCGGTTGGATTCGCCGAGACGGTCGGTCAGGTGCTGCTTGCGAGGGAGCTGCTCGTCAACTTTCAGGGCAATGAGCTTTCGCTGGGAGTGATACTCGCCTGCTGGCTGCTGCTGACGGGGCTGGGTAGTTGGCTGCTCGGAAAGGTCGCCGGCAGGATTTCCGCGAAACCGCAACTGTTCGTCGTCACTGTCGTCCTGTATGCCGTGGTCCTCCCTGTTCAACTCCTTCTCGCCCGTGTGGCGAACACTCTCGTCGGCGTTGCTCCCGGGCAGGTTCCGGGACTCGCTGCGATCGTTCTCGCCGCCCTGATCGTCCTTACGCCGCTGTGTCTTCTGCACGGTTTCCAGTTCCCGTACGCCTGCCGCATCCTGGCCGGCCGGAAGGGGAGAGCTCCGGAACAGGCGGCCGGGCTCTATATCGCCGAAGCGTTGGGCAGTATGGCCGGCGGGATCCTGTTCGCCTACCTCCTCGTGCATTACCTCGAGCACCTAACGATCGCCGCATTCACCGTCGTGTTCAACCTGGCCGCCGGGCTTCTGCTGCTTTCGCCGGTTATTTCTTACCGCTTCCTCCCCGGTAAGCTCATCATCGGGGCGCTCTGCCTTGCCGTGGTTCTCGGCCTCGGTAGCGGGTCTGTACAGCGGTTGGAGCTCCTCTCGTCCCGCCGGCAGTGGCGCGGACACGATCTCGTCTCGGTGGAAAACACGGTGTATCAGAACATCGCGGTAACCAGAAAGGCCGGCCAGCTCAACTTCTTCGCCAACGGGCTGCTCCTGTTCACGAGCC
>PUNW01000215.1 GCA_003552665.1 Spirochaetaceae bacterium
CGACTTCGCAGCAAGATCGACAAGGAGTTTCAGCCGAAGCTGATTCATACGATCCGCGGGGTGGGGTATGTGCTTAAGACGGATCAACGTTAAGCTCACCCTGCTCCTGGTCGGTGCGTTTTTGCTCGGCACCGGCCTGCTCTACGCACTGACGATATTCTCGCTGGTGCGCTCATTGGAACAGGAGGCCCACAACGCATTACGAGCGCGCCTCCTGCGCTACTGGGCACAGTACGAGGTGGATGGTGCGGCAGCGGTGCTGCAGCAGGCGGAGGACGAGCGCTTTCTGCCGGGCGACCCGCTGCATCTGGTCAGGGTCACCGATACCGGCAACAGTACGCGCGTGTTTCGCGCGCCTGATGAGTTCGCTCCGGTTGAGCGCGCGCTCGCAGCCACGGACCGGCCGCTTGGGTTGGATGAGATCGGAGCGATAGAGCCACCCGGCTATACGGTGACGATCGAGATTGCGGCAGTGCGGCTCGCCGAGGATCTGGTGGTGCAGGTGGGCGCGAGCACCGAGAGCCGTGCACGGTTGCTGGCGGTCGTGTCGCGCAACTTCGCCGTCTCGGCGCTCGCGATCGTGCTGGGAAGCGCGGTGGCCGGTGTGACGCTCACCGCGCGCATGCTGCGGCCACTCGAGCGCCTGAGCACGGCGGTGCGCGAGATCATCGACACCGGCCGGATGTCGGCGCGGATCGAGACCCGCGAGAGTGGGGATGATCTCGATGCGCTTTCGGCTGCGTTCAACGAGATGCTCGCGCGCGTCGAGGGGCTGGTGGAAGGGATGAAGCGCACGCTCGATATTGTCGCCCACGATCTGCGTACGCCGCTCACCCGTCTGCGCACGACGGCCGAGATCGCGCTGCGCGAGCCCGAAGACGCCGCACGCTACCGGGAGGCGCTGTCGGATTGCCTCGAGGAGTCGGAGGAGATCATCCGGCTGTTGAATGCGATCATGGACATCTCGGAACTGGAGAGCGGCGTGCTCAGTCTCGATTGCCGGAGCGTGGATCTCGGTCGCCTGGTAGCCGACGTTGTTGAGCTATACCGCTATCCGGCCGAGGAGCGCGGAATCGAGGTCAGGCCGGTTTCGGCGGCGGGGGATGGCCGGCGCGACGAGGCTGGGGAGGTCCGCGCCGGTGAGACCGCCGCCGCGCAGTCCGGCCTTACGACTATCATGGCCGACCCGGCGCGCATGCGGCAGGTGATCGGCAACCTGCTCGATAATGCGGTCAAGTACAGCCGTCCCGGCGGCGTGGTTGAGGTGCGCTATGGTGCGCTGAACCGATGCGAGCTCCCGGATTCGCCGCCGGAAGAGTCTGACCGGCGGCAGGGGGATGGAGGAGTTGGAGGAGTTGCGGGTGAAGCGCCGGAAGATGCGGTGTACGTTGAGGTTATCGATCAGGGCATCGGAATCGCGCCGATCGAGCTCCCTCATGTTTGGGAACGTCTGTACCGCGGTAATAACACTGGTGGAACCACCGGGTTAGGCCTGGGCTTGAGTCTAGTGCAGGCCATCGTCACAGCCCACGGCGGAAGGGTGGCGGCCGAGTCGCAACCGGGACGGGGCAGCCGGTTTGTTATCTGTCTTCCGCCCAGCGGCGGGCTTCCGCGCAGCGGCGGGGCAACGCCGCCGCATTGAGCGTGCCAACGCTAGTATTACAAAACTGTAATGTTCCGGCAACGTCTCGGTAAGCTTGACCCGGTATTTTTTGCTTGAACCAAAAGGCAAAGGAGTCCGGAGGTATGAAACCGAAGCAGCTTATCGCACTTGCAGGACTACTGTTGCTGTCGGCGGGCTTGGGCTCGGCCTTCACGGTGAGGCTGATGCAGCCTGACTCGGCCCGATCGTATGCGGTGCGCCGCGACCACGTTCAGTTTGACGAGTTCGGCGGGGTCCGGGTTGCCGACGACGGCGAGCGGACTGCAGCGCTCGAACAGCCCCCCACTCCCGAAAACGACGTTCTCGAGCTGTACCAGGCTGCATTTCGGCGTGTCGCCGACCAGGTGATTCCTGTGGTGGTTGAGGTACAGGTGGTGAATATCGTCCGCCGCCAGGTGCCGAGCTTTCCCTCGCCGTTTGAGTTCTTTTTCGGAGAGCCGCGCCGCCCGGAGGAACGTGAATTCCGCAGGCCGGGGCTCGGGTCGGGCGTTATGGTACGCAGGCAGGGAGACGAGGTGTTCGTGCTTACGAACCATCACGTGGTCGATGGTGCCGATGAAATCAAGATCACGCTCGCTGACGATCGTTCGTTCGAGGCGCGGCTGGTCGGCAGCGACGAGCGCCGCGACCTTGCGGTCGTGAGCTTCGTGACCAACGAGGAAGTTCCGTTGGCGCGCATGGGCGATTCAGACCAGCTGCGCGTCGGCGACTGGGCGTTTGCGGTCGGTAACCCGCTGGGGTTCCAGTCGACCTTTACCGCCGGCGTGATCAGCGCGATCGGGCGCAATCCCGGACCGCAGTCGGGCATGCCGATCCTGACCGAGTTCATCCAGACCGATGCAGCCATAAACCGCGGTAACTCCGGCGGGCCGCTCGTCAATCTGCGCGGCGAGGTCATCGGTATCAACACCTGGATTGCTTCGCAGACCGGCGGTAGCATAGGCCTGGGTTTCGCGATACCGATCAACGCTGCCGAGCGCGCGATCGACGGTCTGATAACCGAGGGACGGGTGTCGTACGGCTGGCTCGGGATCACGACCGGTGATCCCGGAGAAGCGGTGCGGGAGGCGCTGATGCTGCCGGCCGACCGGGGCGCGTTCGTCCACAATGTCTTCCGGAGCTCGCCGGCTGAGGAGGCGGGCATACTTCCCGGCGACTTCATCCTCTCGATCAACGGACAGCGCGTGGATAACAGCAACGACCTCGTGCGCAGGGTAGCCGACCTCAAACCCGAGGGGCGCTATCGCTTTGAGATCGTCCGCGACGCTGATCGCATCACGCTTGCGGTGCGGACCGGGATTCGCGCCGAGGAAGCCGAGCTCGCGCGACAGTCTGAGAACCTGTGGCCGGGGCTCGCGGTGACGCCGATCACCGAGGAGGTGCGCAAAGACCTCAACCTCGAGCGGAACGCGGGGAGCGTCATCGTGGGTAGTGTCGCAGGCGGTAGCCCGGCACACGCGGCCGGAATACGTTCCGGTGACATCATTCAGCGGGTCAACAACCGCAACGTCGGTGACTTGCGTGAGTTCTATCGGCTGATAAACGATCGGTCGCAGGACCAGCTGGCGTTCCGCATTCGTCGCGGTGACCGCACGATCGTCCTCGGGATGGTCAAAAACGACGCAGCCGCATCGACCGGCAGCCCATAATCGGCGCCGTGGCCGGCGCTCGCCGGTCCGGCCCGTTCGTCGCACGCCGCTCCCTCACTCTGAGGCAACGCGCCGCTTTGACACGTCCGGGGCGGTTCGGTAGTATCGATGGTGATGCAGCACACCGTCGAAACCAGTCTATCCTACCGTCCCGGCGGGGCCGCGGCGCCGGTGAGCGTGGCCCCAATGATGGACAAGACCGACCGCGATTATCGCTTTCTCGCGCGGTTGTTCTCTCCGCACACCCTGCTGTACACCGAGATGGTGTCGCCCAGGGCCGTTCTGCACGGGAATCGCGAGGTGCTGCTCGCGTTCGACCCGGTGGAACGGCCGCTTGCGCTGCAACTCGGCGGCGATGATGCGGGCGAGCTGAAGGCTGCAATCCGTATCGCCGAGGACTACGGTTACGACGAGATCAACCTCAACGTCGGGTGCCCGAGCGACAAGGTGCAACAAGGCAGCTTCGGCGCCTGCCTGATGGCGCGGCCCGAGCACGTCGCGCACCTGGTGACGGAGATGCGCTCGGCGACCAGCTTGCCGGTGACGGTGAAGCACCGCATCGGAATCGACGGCCTGGAGCGCTACGAGGACCTCGCGCGTTTCGTCGAGACGGTCGTCACGGAGGGGCCTGCGAAACTGACGGTTCATGCCCGAATCGCGATCCTCGGCGGGCTCAGCCCCAAACAGAACCGGTCGATCCCTCCGTTGCGCTATGACGATGTCTATCGCCTCAAACAGGACTATCCGAATCAGTTTGTTGAGATCAACGGCGGGGTGACGCAGCTCTCGCAGATACGCCGCCATCTGTCTGAGGTCGATGCGGTAATGATCGGTCGCGCGGCCTACGATACGCCCCAGCTCCTTGCGGAGGCTGAGCGGGAGTTTTTCGACCCGGCTTTCGTCGCTCCAAGCCGCGGCGAGATTGTGGAGCGAATGGTTCCGTATATCGTCGAGCGCCAGGCTGCGGGGCGGCCGCCGCATACGGTGTTCCGTCATATGCTCGGGCTGTTCGCGGGGCAGCCCGGGTCGCGAATCTGGAAGCGCAGTCTGAGCAGCGGGATTGCGCGCGATGCGGATGTCCCCGCGCTGATTCGCCGCGCCCTGGCGCGGGTTCCGCGCGACGTACTCGAGCGCCCGCTGACGGCCGAGCCGACGGGCCGGGTAGCCGCGGGCGCCTAACGGTGAAGCTCACAACGAGATCGCGGCTAACACTTCCATGGTGCCGCGGGCGCCTAACTCTCGGCTATGGTGACCGCCAGGCATGACAACCCCGGGACCAGATGAGCAGAGCTTTTTTCGCGTTCCTGAGCGTGGTTCCTCTGAGCGCGGCTTCCTGACCGCGCGGCTCGGTGGCCGCGACTGCGGGCGCGTGCTTGATCTAGCGGCGGGGGATGGGCGCTTTCTGCGGTTGATCGTTGAGGTCTGCGGATCATACTCGCGGCTTACCGCCGCAGATCCCGAAAAGGGGGCGCTTGACGAGGCGCGACGCGCCGAGCTTCCCGGCCGCGTGCGGTTCGTCCACGCTGCCGGTGAAGCCTTGCCGTTTGGCGATTGCGCCTTCGATACGGTGGCGATCGCCGATGGGCTGCATCATGTGCGCGATCCGCAGCGCGTGCTGCGGGAGCTTCGCCGGGTTGCGACGCCGGGCGGGCTGATCATCGTGAGCGAGGTGCTGCGCCGGCCCGAGAGTCCGGCGACCGCGACCGCGATCCGCCTTCACCACTTCAAAGCGCGCACCGACCGCCGCCTGGGACGTTCGCATCACCGCACCTTCTCGGCTTGCGAACTGACGGCCATGATCTCCGCGGTGTTCGGCGACGACGAGCTAGAGGCGGTTATGGTACCGGCTGTAGTGGAGCGTGAGGCCGAACTGCAGCGCTCGGGAGTGCACCGGCGGCGGCTGCGCGGCTATCTGGCCTCGTTGCGAGGAGACCCGCGTTACGCGGTTCTGCGGGCGGTGGCCGAGACGCTCGCGGGGCGGGTGGAGCATACCGGCTACACGGAAGCGCCGCGCGGGATTATCTTAGTGCGCAAACAACCGAGTGAGGAGCTATACGATGCCGATACATGCGGACGAACCGGTGATGCGATTCGGCGCTGAAACAGGCGCCGGCGGCCAGGCTGAGATCGCGATGATCATGCTTCACGGGCGCGGGGCAACTGCCGACGATATTTCGCAACTGGCGGAGATGTTGCCGCAGCGCAACTGCGCGTTCGCCGCCCCGCAAGCATCCGGCAACGCCTGGTATCCGCAGAGTTTCCTGAGACCGCGCGCAGAAAACGAACCGCACCTGAGCTCCGCGCTCGCGGTTATCGACCGGTTGGTCTTGCAGTTCGAAGCTGAGGGCATTCCGGCCGAGCGGGTGCTGCTTCTGGGGTTTTCACAAGGCGCGTGCCTCAGCTGCGAATATGCGGCGCGCAATCCGCGCCGCTATGGGGGCGTGCTCGCTCTGGCGGGGGGCCTGATCGGCGAGGCGATCGACCCCGGTGAGTACCACGGGTCTCTCGAGGGAACGCCGGTATTCATCGGCTGCAGCGATCAGGATCCTTATATTCCGGTGGCCCGGCTTGAGAAGTCGGCGCAGGTTCTGAGAAGCCTCGGGGGCGAAGTGAGCCTGCAGTTGTATCCGGGCCTGCCGCATACGGTCAACGAGGATGAGTTGAAGCATGTGCGCGCTGTAATGGCCTCGGCCGCGGGCTGGACTACGGGAGACCACGGCGTCTGAGGCGGTCGCTGATCGCTTCGAAGCTGATACCGTGTTGCTGAGCGATCTCGCGCGCGAAGCTTCTCCCGACCGGCGCGCTTCGTATAACGGTAAACGGTTCGGCATGCATTCTCCCGGTTGCTACCAGGCTCGCGAGCTGCGTGTCGCTTTCGACCGTAGCGTTGATCTCTTCGATCCGCGCAGCCAGGTCATGAAGGTGCGTCGCGAACACGGTGCGGCAGCCGAGCACGCACAGTCCGCGCATCAGGTCCTCGGCGAGATAGGTTGCCTCGCCCGCGCCGGTGCTCGCGAGCGACTCATTCAGCAGCACCAAACTCTCGCCGGTGATTGCATCGAAGAGCTCAGAGAGGCGAGCCGCCTCCTCGCTGAGTCTGCCGCCGTCGAGCTCGAGGGCTTCGGGTGCCGGGAAGTGAGTCTCTATTCTGTCGGCCGGGCTGAGCTGCGCCGAGCGGGCCGGCACAAACAAGCCCGCTTGCGCCATCACAAACGCCATTCCGATGGCCTGCGTATAGGTGGTCTTTCCGCCATGATTGGGACCGGTGAGTATGAAGGCGCGCGCCTCGGTGTCGAATCTAGCCGGGTTCGTGACGATAGGGGCCTGCAGCGCCCGGTCTGATGCTTCGGACGTCTCGGAGCGGGGGGGCGTCATCGCGTTGTCGCTGCGGTCGATCACCGTCTGGATTGCGAGGCGGAGATTATAGAGCGCGTCCGCCGAAAAATGGCGTTCCCGTGCCGGTTGCAGAGCGGGGAGACAGACCGGCAGACCGGCGTCCTCGAGCTCGTGCATCAGGCTTGCGGCACCGCAGAAGGGCCCGAGCTCCTCGCGCAGGCCGGCGAGCCACCCGGTTTCAAGACGCAGGTAGCGTTCTAACGCATGCTGCACCGGCCGGGTGGTATGTTCGAGGAGCGTCTCCAGCTCCCGGAACAGCGGCGTGAGCGGCGGGCGCCCTTCGCTGCCGGCGAACTCGCGAGGCAGGCGCGCGTAGTGGAGCTTCCCGTGGGAACGCAGGGAAGGATTGCGGGCTGCCGACCGGGATCCGAGGAAGCGCGAGAGAAAACCGCCGAGTAGCGACCGCTCCGAAATCTGCTCGGCATTCACCGACAGCAGAGCCGCCTCGGTAGGTCGCAGGCGTTCGTCGAGGTTGATGCCTACGGTGACGCTGCGGCGTTTGCGAATCGCTTCCTGCAGCTCGGGTAGCTCCCGGCGCAGCTCGTCGAACAGCGGATCCTGATAGAGGCTTGCCACGCGCCGCGCGACGCGTCCGATCGTGTTGTCTGACTCTTGGTAGCTCTTCAGGATATCGTGCAATTGCTGAACGGCGAGGACATAGAGCTCAAGCTCCCCGAGTCGCCAGATCGTCTGGAGCACCTGCGATTCGTTCCCCGCCGCCGCGCGCCGGAACACGCTCAGCTCGGCGAGTTGCGGCAGGATGTGTTCGAGCTTGGTGCGCAGGGATGAATCGCGGTGGAGGGCTTGCAGCAGGCTATAACGGTGTTCGAGCACTTTGGGGTCGCGCAGTGGCCGGGCGAGAAGCTCCAGCACGAGCTGGGGGTCGTGTCGCGTTCCGGCAATCGCCTTGGCGATGCTACGCAGCTCGAGATCCTGTTCAGCGTTCGGGCCGAGGTTGCCGTGAAGCTCCGTTGCCTGGGTTTCCTGCGCGTGCTCTTCTACCGGAAACAGAAGACCGGCGCCGCGCTGGTATGTACCTGCCATTGTGCTAACAATACTATGCGCCTGCAGGTTCGTCAAAACGCCGCAGGTCACGGTGGCGCGAATTGACAGTGCAACTGCTTACCGGCTACGATGGCGCGATGAATCTGGCGAATACACTTACCATCGGTCGACTTGTACTCGCGCCGGTTTTCTTCGTACTCGTCTTTCTCCCGATCTGGGCCGGGGTGCTCCAGGTGAGCTCGGTGGTACTGCTATGGATAATCTTCGTCATTATTGAGGTCAGTGATGCCGCCGACGGCAAGATCGCGCGCTCACGAGATGAGGTAACCGACCTCGGTAAGGTGATGGACCCGTTCGCGGATGTCATCAGTCGCCTCACGTACTTTGTGGCGTTTACTGCTATCGGCATCATGCCGGCATGGATACTGTTGGTGATCCTCTACCGTGAGTACGGTATCGTCTTCATTCGTCTGCTGCTGATCCGCAAGGGCGTGGCGCTCGCAGCGCGTCCCGGAGGGAAGATAAAGGCCGTTCTTTATGCGGTCAGTGGAGCAGCCGGGCTTGCGATGATCACCATACAACGCACCGGCGTGCTGCCGGAGATGTTTGACGGCCTGTTTACGTTCGCTCAGATTGTCTATGTGGCCGCCGCATTGTTTGCGATCGGTTCGTTCGTCGATTACCTTGTGATCTTCAAGCGGAAGGTCGCAGCTTGAAGGCCGGCAGCCTGAACGTTGTGGAAGCTCCCGGCCGCGGCCCCGGCGGATGGACGCGGTGCTACTGGTACACCGGTGGGCGTGCAGGTGCTGCGGAATCGGGGTAAAAGCGTTGCGCGACCGCTTGACACAGAACGAAGAAATCGCTATTCTCGGCTTATAGCATTGCCGCAGGGAAGCGCTGCAGCAACGGCGCAGAGCGGCAAAAGCATCGCAACAGGAAACAACCTCTTGACAGGTTAACTGCTATCTTGCTATTGTTGCGGTCCCAAGCAAGCGGGTCTTAGCGGCCTGGGTGCTTAAGGGAATGTTCTTTAACAGCTAATAGGGAAGGGAAGGAACCGAGTACTGTCGCACTTGGCGGAAGCTGAGTGTGGTGGTGATGTGCGGACGCCAAATTGAGTGA
>PUNW01000048.1 GCA_003552665.1 Spirochaetaceae bacterium
AACCAGGACGATGGGAACGACGACCAGGACGAACTTCAGCCGAATCTTCATTCGCTACTGTTACCTCGCGCTACTGTACTGCGCTCACGCGCGCGGCGGCCCCCCACGCCGAGCGATGAGTACAGCGCTGTCGGCGGGCACGTCCCTACGTGTCGGCCTATTCTACCACGAGCTGCTGCGAAAGCCATAGCGGTTTTTCTACTCTGCAGCCGGGCGGGTGACCGCCAGTAGGGCAGCGAGCGTCAGCGCCATCGCAGCCGAGGTAACCAGGATGGTCAGCGGGATTGTCGCCGTTCCAAAGCGTTCCAGCAGGTTCCCGAGGAGCCAGGGAATGCTCATACCTCCGGCCCCGGCGCCGACGAAGAACCAGCGCGAGCTCGAGCCGGTTACGCGTAAGCGGCTTCCGGCCAGCGCCATCGTCGACGGGAAGATCGTCGCCATCGAGAGGCCGGCCGCCGGTCAGCGCTGCCCAGAATACCGAGGTGAGCTGGGAGGCCCGCTCCGCTGCAAACCCAAAGCTTCGCACCGCGTAGGTATACACCCAGCCCCCGAAACTCGATTCGGCTCCGACATATAGCAACAACAGCAGCGCGATCAACAGCGTTGGAAGAATGACATCCTGCGCTCGTTCTTGGGCAGCCTCAGGCTCGGGCGAGCGGGGACTGCGCGACTTCACCAACAGGAGCGCCCCGGGCAGCATCAGCGCAGCCGCCGCGAGGTATCCGCCTGCCAGCGCACCGGTCAGCCGTACTGCCCGCCCGATGAGGAGCGGCGAGAGTATCGCCCCTATTCCGAAGGCGAAATGCAGCGCGCCCATGTAGGGGCCGGAACGGTCGCCATAGCGCCACAGCAGGAGCGTGTTTCCCCCCACTTCGAGCGCCCCGGCGAGAACCCCGAGCGTGACGAACGCAGTCACCAGCAACGCGAGATAGGGAACCGCCGGCACGAACGCGAGCACTGCGGCCATCGCGAGAAGCACCCCCGCCATGAGCGGATTGCCCGGGAGGCGGTCGAGCAGCGCACCGCCGGCAACCGAGCCGAGCATGTAGCCGCCACGATAGCCGGCGAACACCGCGCTCACCGCACCGAGGGTAACACCGGTCCCGGCGGCAAGGCCCGGGAGCGAAGGCCCGATCGAGGCAACAACCATGCCGAGGGCGAACAGTGTCCAGAAATACCCGGCGGTTGCGCCGGGCAGACCCCGTAGGCTCGAGGGGAGAACGGTTCGAGGCGGATTTACATAACGGCCGACTCGGCGTACCATCTAAGCAAATGTCGGTTCAGCCAACACCCGCCGGAGTTCCGGCGACCCAGAACCAGGCGCCTCTCGTAGAGATGCGCGGGGTCACGGTGACCTTCAAGCGCGTGGTTGCCGTGAACCGCGCCGAGCTCACGGTCGGCGCCGGCGAAGTTATCGGACTGCTCGGCAACAGCGGTGCGGGGAAAACCACCCTGATCAAGGCGCTGGTGGGCTTACTGCCGATCTCCGAAGGCGAGGTCCGTATCAACGGGAGGGCCATGTGGCTCAGCTCGCCACAGGAAGCTCGGACGTACGGGATCGAGACCGCATATCAGGATCTCGCGCTGCTCGAGGATCTGTCGATTGCGCGCAATTTTTTCCTGGGGCACGAGCCCTTAACCGGACGAAGGCCGTTTCGCCGCCTAAGCCATCGGCAAATGGTGCGACACGCCCAGGAGGTCTTCGATGTAATGGGTATGAGCGAGATGCCGGCTGCGTCGCGGCTGGTGGCGGAGCTTTCCGGCGGCCAACGCCAGCTGCTTGCGCTGGCTCGCGCGCTATACTTCGGCCGGCAGCTGGTCCTGCTCGACGAACCGACCGCCGCCTTATCGGACAATCAGATCGAGATGGTGCTGGGGCAGATCGAACAGGCACGCGCCCGGGGAACGGCGGTGGTGTTCGTCACCCACAAAGCGCATGAGGTGTTCAATATTGCCGATCGCTTTGTGGTCCTCGACCGCGGACGTACGCTTATGTCGGTGCCGCACGAGCAGACCTCGCTCAAGGAGATGGAGAAGCTGTTGATCTCCTCGCGCTTTACGATGGTGCAGGAGATGGCTGCCGCGGTAGCGCACCAGTTCCGAAACCCGCTCGGAATAATGCGCGTATCGGCTGAGATGCTGCGCGACGATTTCGAAGTGACTGACCGGCGCGAGCACTACGATCGGCTCCTGAATATGATTATCGATGAGCTCTGTACCCTCGAGACCTTGATTACGAACTACCTGGATTTTGCCCGGCAGCGAAACCTGCGGCGCGAGCGCGTAGCGCTATCGGCGCTGATCCAGGATGCGGTAGCGCAGCTTTCAGAGCAGAGCGTTGATCCGGCGCGGCTCATCCTGGAGGTTCCTGAAGAGCTGCCGGAAGTCACTATCGATAAGGACTTGATGGAACAGGTTGTGCTCAACTTAGTGTCGAACGCCGCGGAAGCGTCGGGCGAAGAGCAGCCGGTGGTGATCAGCGCCGGTAAGAACGGTACCGGCAACACTTGGGTCGCGGTGCAGGATTTCGGCTGTGGAATGGACGAGCGCACCCGCAAGATGATTTTCAACCCATTCTTCTCGACCAAAACGCGCGGAACCGGGCTCGGGCTATCGATCGTGCATCGTATTGTGGAACAGCACGGCGGCACAATCGAGGTAGTGTCGGAGCTCAATCAGGGCACCACGTTCATCATCTCGCTGCCGGTGGAGGAGGAATGAAGCGGCTGCTGGTTGTCGACGACGAGCGCAACATGCGAGATCTTCTGACGATTCTCTTCGAGAGTGACGGGTTTGAGGTGTACGCGGCAAGCTCCGGCGAAGAGGCGTTGACGCTGATCGAGAAGACCGCGGGGCTGGATTTGATCATCTCCGACGTCCGCTTGCCCGACGTTCCGGGTGTACAGATTCTGCAGCATCTGAGGTCGCTCAACCTTGATGTTCCGGTGATCTTGATCACGGCGTACGGGACCATAGAGCTTGCGGTGGACGCGATGAAGCGCGGAGCTGCCGAGTTCGTATCGAAGCCGTTCAAGAAGGAGTTCATTCGGCATTTGGCGCACCGCGTCCTGAACGACGCCGGCAAGGAGGCGAAACACGACCCGGCCGGGACCGACAGCCGGCGCCTGGTTGTGGAAAGTCCGGTGATGCAGCAGTTGATGCGCAAAGTGGATCTGATTGCCGATACCTCGAGCGCGGTGCTCTTGATCGGCGAAAGCGGTGTCGGCAAGGAGATGGTCGCACGGGCGATCCACCGTGCCGGTGGAGCTGACCGCCCGTTCATGTCGTTGAGCTGCCCGGCCATGCCGCCGTCCCTGATCGAGAGCGAGCTCTTCGGCTACGGAAAAGGCGCGTTCACCGGGGCCACACAGTCGTATCCGGGCAAACTGAGCCAGGCCGACGGGGGAACGCTGATGCTCGACGAGATTGGTGATCTGCCGCCGGAGATCCAGCCGAAGCTTCTGCGGTTTCTCGAGGAGCATTCCTTCCACCCGCTGGGCGACAATCGTACGGTTCACGTGCGCACCCGTCTGATAAGCGCCACCAACCGCAATATTGAGGAAATGATAGCCGAGGGTACGTTTCGCGAGGACCTCTACTACCGGATCAACACCATCACCCTGGAAGTCCCGCCGCTGCGGGAGCGGTTCGAAGATATCCTGCCGCTCGCCAATCGTTTCATCGAGCGAATCGCGGCCGAGCAGGAAAAACCCGCGAAACGGCTGACGCCGCCGGCCGAACGGGCGCTGCTCAGGCACGACTGGCCGGGCAACGTTCGGGAGCTGCGCAACGTGATCGAGCACGCCTTTGTGTTTGCGCCGGAGGAGGGTATCCGGCTCGAGGACCTGCCGCCAAAGCTGCAGGAGCTCTCGCCGCCGCGCCCGCGGAGCATTCCACGCACCGATAGCCGTGAAGGAGGGGTTGCGATCAACGGGGCGAGCAAGCTCGATGAGGCCGAGCGCTCGCTTTTGCTGTCGGCGCTCGCGCGAACCAACTGGAATGTCACCGCGGCCGCGCGGGAACTGGGAATATCCCGCAATGTGATTCGCTACCGTATGCGGAAGTACGGCATATCCGGCGACCGGTGAAAAACGACCGGTCGAAATTGACCGAAGTGGTGCATTTGCACCACCCGGAGTGTCGCAACGGTGGTGCCCAGCGGAAGCTTGCGGGATCGGCAGGCACAACTATTGACGCTAAGTCTTTATTTTAAAAGGCGATAACTGCCGCCCTCACTCCCGGCAGCGGGGTTTCGGGAGGGACTCGCGCGTTAGGCATGTCGATTGCATAGTGCTTTGCAAACCATAATCCCTAAAGGAGGGTGTCGTGAAACGAAGGTACGTCTTGATACTGAGCGTGTTGATGGCCCTGTTGCTGCCGTTTGCAGCGTTTGCAGGCGGCGCAGCCGAGGAGCCGCCCGAACCGGATGAGGAGTTTCAGTTCTACGTAATCACCCACGGCGGCGCGGCCGATCCGTTCTGGGCGGTTGTCATTCGCGGGGCTGAGGACGCGGCCGAGCGGTTCGGCGTCAATATGACCTACCTCGGCCCGGAGGAGTACGATGTCGGTGAGTTCGTCGACATGATCGAGACCGCGGTAGCGGCCGAGCCGGACGGCATCGCGGTAACGATTACCGATCAGAGCGCCGTCGAACCTCCCTTGCGGGAAGCGATCGATCGCGGTATCCCGGTGGTTGCGATCAACGTTCCCGACGACCGCCCCCATGGCGAGCGCATCCCGTATCTCGCCTACGTCGGTGCAGACGAGTATGAGGTTGGCGTGCAGGCGGCGCGGCGCATGTTCGATGAGTTCACACCTGAACGCGGGGTCGTGCTGATCCACGAACCGGGGCACGCCGGCCACGAGGCGCGCTCGGCCGGTATGGAGTCGGTGTTCGAGGAAGAAGGGGTTCCGTTCGAACGGCTCAGCGGTAGTCCCGATGCCGCTGAGAACTTCTCGGCTCTGGAGGCCTATCTCACCGCTAATCCCGAGACCGATGCGGTGTTCACTCTGGGACCGCTCGGCGCGCACCCGGCGCTTGCGGTGATCGACGATCTCGGTCGTGACGATATTCGCCTTGGCGCGGTTGACCTGTCTGAGGAGATGCTGCAGGCGATTGACGACGGACGGCAGTTGTTCACGATCGAGCAGCAGCAGTACCTGCAGGGTTATCTGCCGATCGGGTTGCTAACGCTGTATAACCTGTACGGGCTTATCCCGCACGACGATATTCTCACCGGCCCGGCGGTAGTTGATGCCGACAACGTCGATATCGTCCGCGAGATGGTTGAGGCCGGTTATCGCTGAGTAGGGCAAGCAAGCTGCGCTTGTAAAGGCTGCAAGGTGTAGGGCGCTCGCGCCCGCACCGCGCAGCTTCGGCGTGCCGTCGCCGGCTGGTTGCGGCACGCAGCCCTCCTCCCTAACTGCAATTGACGACCTGAAATTGACGAGGTGAGTATGATTGGTCAAATCCCCAAACCGTTGCAGGGTGTGGCTCGAATGAAGGAGATCGGCGCCCTGGCCGGTGTGCTGATCGTGATGGCTGCCTTCACCATCATGTCCGACCGCTTCCTGACTCCGGGAAACATGGTGAGCGTGTTCACCGTTACCTCCGAGCTCGGCATCATCGCGGTTGGTGTGTGTTTTCTGATGATATCCGGTGAGTTTGACCTGTCGGTTGGTTCGGTGTTCGCCATTTCACCGATGCTTGGTGCCACAATCGCGGCTGCCGGAGCGCCGTTGTGGGTTGGGCTTCTCGCCGGTTTGGCGGTCGCCGCGGCAATCGGCTTTGTCAACGGTCAGTTGGTGCTGCGAACTGGGGTGCCCTCGTTCATCATTACGCTCGGAGGCATGATGTTCTACCGGGGCGTCATTTTGGCGGTCTCGGGGGGCTTCCCGGTTAGTTACCTCCAGCCGTCTGAGTTCATGCACTACCTCGGGGGCCGGACGGCGATGGGCCTGCGTTGGTCGGGCATCTGGTTCATCGTGCTGGTGATCGTGTTCCAGATTATCCTCGCGCGCACCCGATACGGCAACCACGTGTCGGCGGTCGGCGGTAACGCCGGAACGGCCAAGGCGGTTGGTATCGATGTGGCGCGCGTGAAGATGACGAACTTCATGCTGTGTTCGATGACTGCAGCACTGGCCGGGTTCATGCGCTTCGGACGCTTTCGTAGTGTGGATCCCACTGCCGGACGCCTGATGGAGCTCGAGGCGATTGCGGCATGCGTCATCGGCGGGGCACTGCTTACCGGAGGCTACGGAAGCATCGTCGGGGCGTTTCTGGGAGCGTTTCTGATGGGCGTGATGCGCAGCGGTCTGATTCTGGCCGGTCCGCCGCCATACTGGTATCAGGGATTCATCGGGCTGGTGTTGGTGATCTCGGTCATACTCAACACCAGAATCCGGAAGGCGGTGGCAGGATCATGAGTACCGAAACCAGACAAAACGAGATCGTTCGACAACAGGAGCCGCGGGGCAATATTCCGCGCGAGGCCAGGGAGAGTCTGGCGTTCGTCGACAACGTCACGATGAAGTTCAACAAGGTCGTCGCCTTACGAAACGTGAGCTTCAAGGTCGGTTACAACGAGGTCGTGGGTCTGCTCGGCGACAACGGCGCCGGGAAGTCGACGCTGATCAAGGTGTTGAACGGGTTTCATCAGCCCACCGCGGGCCAGATCTATTTGGACGGCCGCCCGGTGAACTTCAAGTCACCGCGTGACTCGCGTGATGCCGGCATCGAGACCGCCTATCAGGATCTCGCGCTCGTGGACCTCATGACGATCACGCGAAACTTCTTCCTGGGGCGCGAGCTACAGCGCAGGGTCGGGCCGTTTAAGTTTCTCGATATGCCGCGGATGAACGAGATCGCGGCCAAGTCGATGGCCGAAGTCGGACTGCGCAACATCCGCGAGATGTACGAAACGGTAAGTTTCCTTTCCGGCGGCGAGCGCCAGGC
Source organism: Spirochaetaceae bacterium (assembly GCA_003552665.1). Classification (GTDB taxonomy): domain Bacteria; phylum Spirochaetota; class Spirochaetia; order DSM-27196; family SLAA01; genus B1Sed10-166. Next base: position 6,959 of record PUNW01000048.1, read on the forward strand.
CATCGCGATCGGCCGGGCCACCTTCTTCGGTGCCAAACTGCTGATTCTCGATGAGCCCACGGCGGCAATCTCGGTGGCCGAGACCGAGTGGGTGCTGCGCCTGGTTGCAGAGGCCAAGCAGAACGGCCTTTCGGTCATCATGATTACGCATAACGCCTACGAGGTGTTCGACGTGGCCGACCGCTTTGTGGTGCTGCAACAGGGCGAGAACTACGCCGATCTCAAGCGGGAGGAAACCAACGCAAAGGAACTGATTGAGATTATTGCCGGCCGCAAGTGAGCGGCCGGCAGCCTCCTTAATTCAATCTTGCAAACGTTTGCAATCGGTGGTATCATGCTGATGTGAGTTGCGAGGCGCTTGTGGGGTAAGCACGGCGCCGCGCATGTGCGCCGGTGGCTGATATGAACGCGAAGACCATCAAAGACGTCGCCAAAGCTGCAAACGTTTCCTACTCCACCGTTTCGCGGGCGGTGAACAATCGCCCCGGAGTCAAGGAGGCGACGCGCCGCCGCGTGCTTGAAATCGCAGCAGCGCTCGAGTACCGTCCGCACGGCCCGGCTCGGAGCCTCGTCAATCGCAAGACTCACACCATCGGGCTGATCATCCCCGATATCACCAATCCATTTTTCCCTGAGCTCGCACGCGAGATTGAGGAGCGCGCGCAGGCATCCGAGTACAGCCTGATGCTGTGCAACACCGGATGGGATGAAGCGAAGGAGCGTAGCTTCATCGCGCTGCTGACTGAACGGCGGGTGGACGGGATCATCATCGCCCCGTCGGCGCACTCGGCCGAGCAGTTGGACCGCGTGCTCGCGCGGATCAATCTTCCGGTGGTGTATGTCAGTCATGCGCCCAGGGGTACCCGGCGCCCGTACGTGGTAATGGACGACGAGCTCGGCGGGAGCCTAGCGGCCGAACACCTGCTCGCGCAAGGCGTACGGAGTATCGGATTCATCGGCGCAACCGACGAGTCGGTGAGCATCGAGGGGCGGCTGACCGGGTTCCGGCAGGCGTGCAACCGCCGGCGGTTTCCGGCTGAGTGCCGGGTGGTTGTGCTGGAGAAGCTGCGCGGTATCTCAGGCTACGAGGTCGTGCAGCGACTGCTTGACGAAGGGCGGTGCCCTGAGGCGCTGTTCTGCGAGAACGACATACTCGCCCTGGGGGTAATCGAAGGCGCGCGCGAACGGGGGATGCGGGTTCCGGATGATCTGCTTGTGATCGGGTTCGACGACATCCCGTTTGCACGCTTTCAGTCGTTCTCTTTGAGCACGGTCGCACAGCCCAAGCGCGAGATGGGGCGGCTCGCGTTCGATCTGCTCCTCGCCGAGATGGAGCCCCCGACGGAGGCGGACGGTCCGGAGCCTGCGCGCAACGGGAGCGATCAGCCCGCCGCAGCCGCGCCGGCCGGTCGCGCGCAGGGCGCGAGGGAAGGCGCGCGCTCAGCTGCGGCGCGGCACCCCCATGCAGAGCACCAAATCGTATTGAAACCGCAGCTCGTGACACGGCGCACGAGCGTGAAGATCGAGACTACCGACGCAAGGAGGGTGAACAGGGCTCGAACTGAGTGAGTGGGCATCACTCGGGGAGCGCTCGGCGCCGCTGCGCGAAGGGTGATAAGAACACAGGCCTGCAAACGCTTCCGTTGCAAACGTTTGCGAATTGGTCGCCGGATGCGGGGTCCGTCGGGGTCTGCGGCCGGCGCGGTAGAACAAAGGTGAACGCATGATTACCGCTCACAAAACGACGGGATCATGACGAACAACATTCTTCTGAACAAGACAGGAGGGCGATATGGCTGAACAGATGACGGCAGTACGGCTGCATGCGGACTGGGATCCGAAGCCGGAGTTCAAGCTGGGCT
>PUNW01000171.1 GCA_003552665.1 Spirochaetaceae bacterium
GCGCTTTGTTCAGGCGTGACCTTCCCGCGGGGGTCCGGCTCTTCACGCCCGCCGGGAGTCTGCGTGACGAGCTTTGGCAATTTGATCTCGTTATCACGACCTTTGGGCTTACCGCGTTCGAAGCGGCGGCGGCCGGTTGCGGCGTGGCGCTCGTGAGCCCGAGCCGATATCACGCTCGCCTGGCTCGGCGTGCGGGGTTCCCGGAGCTCGGCGTGCGGCCTACCGCTCGCGCTCTCGCACGCAGGTTGCGCTCGGTGTTCTCCGGAGCCGAGCAGGTGGTGCGCCGCACGCGCGCGGCGCTTCCGGCCGAGCCGCGCGACCTGGCTTCCGTGTTGCGGGAGTTGGACCCGCAGCAAGCTATCGCCTGTCCGGTCTGTTCCGAACGCAGCGCTCCTTCGGTTACGCGCACGAGCGGGCGAACCTATCTGCGTTGCCCGCGATGTGGAATGGTGTACCTGCGGCGCGTGTGCGAGCGGGGAATCGCCTATGACGAACAGTATTTCTTCGAACAGTACCGCCGCCAATACGGGCGCACCTATCTGGAGGACTTTTGGGCCATAAAGGCGACGGGCCGCGAACGCGGTGCGCGCATCCGGCAACTGCTTTCGGCGGGCCTACGACGCGCGACCGGTTCGGGGCGTCCAGCTCTGCTCGACATCGGTATGGCCTACGGCCCGTTTCTCGATGCCGCGCGGGAGACCGGTTTCGAGCCGTTCGGGATCGATGTATCCCGCTCTGCGGTCGAGTTCGTGCAAAGCCGGCTAGGTATTCCGGCGGCCTGCTGTTCCGTCGAAGCGTTCAGTCCGAGCGCGGCATTCGGCCGCGAACAGTTTGAGGCGGTGACGATGTGGTACGTGATCGAACACCTGACCGATCTCGAAGCGACGCTCAGCCGCGTGAACGCAATGTTGCCGGAAGGGGGCGTGTTCGCGTTCTCGACCCCGAACGGGGCAGGCATTTCGGCCCGTCGCAACTACCGCGGCTTTCTCGCCGACGGTCCTGCGGACCATTTCACGATCTGGGAACCGAATGGCTGCCGCCGAGTGTTGCAACGGTTCGGATTTCGGGTGGCGCGGGTGGTGGTAACCGGGCATCATCCGGAGCGGTTTCCCGGTGTTGGGGCGCAGAGCCGCGCAGGTATACGGTACCGGCTCGCCGGCCTGCTGAGCCGCGCGTTACGGCTGGGGGATACGTTCGAATTGTACGCGGTCAAGGAGCGGGCATGTACTCGATCATGATCCTCGGAACCGGCGTGATGCAACTGCCGGCGTACCGTGCGGCTGGGCGCAACGGCTGGTACAGCATTGGCGTGGACCGCGACCCGCACGGTCCGGCGGTTCCGCTCGCTGATCGGTTCGAGCAGGTTGATCTTGCCGACCGCGAGGGAGTACTGGAGGTGGCCGAGCGCTATCTCAGCGCCGGGCGTCTGGATGGTGTGTTTACCGCCGGAACCGACTTCTCGAGCACGGTGGCATACGTGACCGAACGACTGGGGCTGCCGGGTATTCCGTACGAGGCGGCGTTGCGGGCCACCGACAAAGGGAAGATGCGCGAATGCTTTCGTGCTGCGGGAGTGCCGTCGCCGCGCTTCCGGTTGGTCGATGCGCGCGATTTGAACGTGCAAGGGGCTGTATCTGCCGCTATCGTCGCGGAGTTTACCACACCGTTTGTCGTGAAGCCGGTTGACAACATGGGCGCGCGCGGCGTGCGCCTGATAGACCGCCCTGAGGAGCTCAAGGGCGCGCTCGAGGACGCAATCGGGCTCAGCCGCACTGGACGAGCGATCGTCGAGGAGTTGATCCCCGGCCGGGAGTACAGCGTCGACGCGCTGGTGTACAAGGACGAAATCTTGGTGACCGGCGTAGCGGACCGGCACATTCATTTCGCGCCGTACTTCATCGAGATGGGACACACCATCCCAAGCAAGCTCGACGGACCGGAGCTGGATGAGCTGATCGCGGTATTCGAGTACGGCGTACGCGCGCTCGGGATCAACCTTGGGGCGGCCAAGGGGGACGTGTTTTTGGGGCCGCGCGGTGCGGTGATCGGCGAGATCGCGGCGCGCCTTTCAGGCGGATACATGTCGGGCTGGACCTACCCGCTGTGCTCCGGTGTAGAGCTGACCGAGGCTGGGATGCGTGTCGCGCTTGGACTCGACCCGCGGGCGTTGGTGCGGCCGCGCTGCAAGCGCGTGACGGCGGAGCGGGCGGTAATCTCGATTCCCGGGCTGGTCCGGGAACTGAACGGAACTGCCGCGGGAAATCGGCATCCGGGGGTTGAGGCGGTGTTCGAGCGCGTGAAGCCGGGTGACGAGGTGCGGTTTCCGCGCAACAATGTTGAGAAGTGCGCCAACGTGATTGCGGCTGGGAACAGCCGCGCGGAAGCGATTGAGCGAGCGATGCGGGCGATACGTGAGTTTAGAATGGTACTCGAACCGGGGCGCCCGGATACTGCCGCGTTCCTTTTCGGCGCGGAAACTCCGGTGGCGCATTACGCGGTCCAGCTGCAGAGCGAGCGCACCAGGCATACCCTCGCGGCTATGCCGGCGGTCCTCGAGTCACCGGGGCCTCAACCTGCGCGGCTCTGTGTATGCGCGCTTGCCGGCCTCGAAGACGAGGACACGCGTGACTGGCGCGGGCTTACGCCCGCCGAAACCCTGGCGGAGCTTCGGCTCGAGCGCTCGTTCGCCTTGGTTGCACCACAGGAGCTTGAGCCGTATAGCGCCGAGGCTACGCCCGAACCCGGTTCCGAAAGCGCGCATGCGATGGTTTCGGCGGTTCCGGTCCTTCCGGTGTTGGGTGGCGTCTTCTGGCGGGCGTTTATCGTCGGAGGGCTACAGGGAGCGTGCTTTCTTATCGATACTATAACAGAATGCAACTACGAAATCGTCGAACGCGAGATTCTGCGGCGCTACAGGCCATTGTACGGCGACTCTCGACAGTGACGGTCGCGCTCGTGCTGGCGTTCGGGGCACTTGTTTCGCTGCACGCCACAAGCGGGGGCGAACCAGCTGAAAACGACCGCGACGCGGGCTACGATCTCGATCACGTGGTACGGGAAACCGGGACCAAGCTGCAGTGGGACCCATACCGTGGGATCGGTACGCTTTGGAACGGGAAAACCTCGGTGAGCTTTCGCCCGGGCAGCAGTATTGTACTGGAGGACTATCAGACTAAGCATCATATACCGGGAATTGAACGTCGCGACGGCGCGCTGCGTTTCTCTGAGGAGGCGGTAGAAACCTTCAAAAGCATCTTCGCGGTGCCCGACCGGCCTGCCGAAGCAAGGCGAGTAGGCGCAATCTTCGTCGATCCGGGCCACGGAGGGCGAGATCCGGGCACAATCGGTCGCCATACCGTCGACGGCGAGCTGTTTGAGATCAAGGAAAAAGACATCGTGCTCGATATCGCTCATCAACTCGTTGATCTGTTGGAGGAGCGCTACGGAGACCGCGAGGTAGTCATGTCACGGACCGACGACACCTACCTGACGCTCGAAGAGCGAACCGAGGCGGCCAACAGCGTGCCGATTCGTGAAGGCGAGGTGGTGTTGTTCGTGTCGATTCACGCCAACGCGTCGCTGAACAGCCGGGCGAGCGGGTTCGAGGTCTGGTATCTGTCACCGGAGGTTCCTCGTGACGGGCTTGTGACGCAGACCTCGGCCGGGGTAAAAGACCCGCAGCTGCTGTCGCTGCTGAATACGATCCGCGACGAAGAGCTCACGATCGAGAGCATTTTGCTTGCGCAGAGCGTGCTCGAAGGACTGGATAAGACGGTCGGGGAGCACACCGGCAACAGAGGAATCAAAAAGGAATCCTGGTACGTCGTCCGCGAGGCAAAGATGCCCTCGATTCTCGTAGAAGTCGGATTCGTGACCAACAAGGAAGAAGCACTACTGTTGGCGGAAGACGAGTACTTGAACAAGCTGGCGCACGGCATCTATACTGGCATCCACAACTTCGTCAAGGATTTTGAGCGCCAGGAATGACATCACATAACTCGCTGAAGCAACGCGCAAAGTCGGGTGCCACGGTCGTAAGCGCCGTTTTTCTCCTGCTCAGTCTGATTGTGTCGCTGTCGGCCTTTGTTCTTTTCAACGACGGGCAGGTGGACCGTGTTCTGTTCTTTCCCGGTGCGCGTACCGCCCGGGTTACCGGAGAACTGCGTCGCCTTCCGGGGCTGGGAGACGACCGGGAGGATCTGAGGCTCCTTCTCAACGAAGTGATCCTGGGTCCGGTCGAGATTCAGCACGGCCGCCTGGTGCCGCGCGGAACGCGGGTACGTTCCCTGATCGTGAACGACGGTATCGCGTTCGTCAATTTCGATCAGGGGATCCTGTTCGAGGCGCCTGATCAGCAGCTCGCGCTTGAAGAGGTTTTGGACGTTTTGCGGCGCACGATACGCTACAATTTCCGTAGTATCGAACGCGTCGTGTTCACCGTCAACGGCCAGCTCCCGTCGCAGCCGTTCTTCCAAATCCAGCCGCCGCCGGAAGTTGAGCCTGTCGAGACGCCCTGATCTCACAATTCTCAAAATAAGCACCGTTTCGTTGACAAAGGCCCGGGCGTGCATATAATTGGTGTTGTGTATTCGGGCACGGAAACTACGGTTGTAACGCAAAGGAGAACGGGATGAAACGTTTTTGGACATTATTGGTTGCGTTGCTTCTCGCCGTCACGGTGAACGGCGTGGCGCAAGATTCGGTTCTGATAGATTTTTCCGAGCTGATGGCTGATTGGCCTGCCGACGATCCGGTCGAGAACGAGAGAACTCTCGTAGACTTCGGCGACCTTGCCGGTGCCACCTTCACCGAAGAGCAACGCCGAATGATGAAGAGCTCCCTCGCTATCGAAAACTGGGAAGTGGACCTGTCATCCTCATCGAGGACGATGCGGCGCATGATCGACAGCCAGGTGCGGGAAGCGACGGTGCGTGAAGGCGCGACCCAGTTTGAGAATGAAGGCGTGATGGGTATCCGCGTTTCATTCCCAACTGAGAACTTCAACGCATGGGCCTTGATCCGCCCTCCGTTTGAGATCCCTGCCTTCGCCGACGTTGATGAGCTCGATCAAGACGATGAACTGGTCGTGCCGGACGACGAGGTCGGCCGCGGGGGCAAGTTCGACAGTTTCGGCGTCGTTAAAAACGTCGGGACGCTGCGCACCGTGAGCATGAACGTCTACGGTCTGAACTACCCGTATCGGATAAGCCTGATCCTGCAGGATGAGAACAACGAGACCAAAGAAGTCATGATGGGGAACCTGGAGTTCGACGGGTGGAACGAGCTTACCTGGGAGAATCCGAACTACATTCAGGACGTGCGCAACCGTGAGCTGCGTCAACAGCCTCTGTATCCGCGGATGGCGCCGATGCGCAAGCTGGTCGGTATCCGCATCTATCGCGATGGAACTCAGGAAGGCGGAGATTTTGTCTCTTACATCAAGGACATCAACGTCACCTACGACCTGGCGACCATTGACGTGGAGCGCGACATAGACGACGAAGCGGTTTGGGGGATCCTGCAGGAGCGCGAGCAGGAGCGGCGTCAGGCTGAGATGCGCCGGCTCGGTAACATTCAGATTCTCCGTTTCCTCGAGCAGCGCCGCATGTATCCGGGTCCGGAGAACATGCAGTAGTGGAGCGTATAGGACGGCCGTAGCGTTCAGCTGCCGCGCGAGAAGCATAGCAATAGCGAACAGCGCATACACACAGCGGCCTGCCGCTACCTCCGGGTAGCCGCAGGCCGTCTTTTTACAAGGAAAACGATATGCCGGTGCGTAGGCGAAAGAGGTAGGCGTCCTCCTCGAACTCACCGAGCAGATCATCGCGACCGAAGCTGTATAAGCCGCTTTCGAGAAGCACGCGGTAGCTCATACCTGGGCGTGGCTCGTAGGTGATCCCGGTGCCAAGTACGAGGGTGCCGTAGGTTTGCTTTCCATCTTCGGCGTCATCCTTGAAGGTGAAGCTGCGATCGTGAAACTCGCCCGATACGGTTACACGGTAGGGGACACCTTTGGCAAAGGCCTCGGTCTGCAAGGCGTAACGGCGAAGCCGGTTGGTGCGTTCGATTCCGTCATCGAGCTCCCGAAAGCGTGACTGCTCAAACAGCAGGGTCACGATCAGGTTATCGCCGTAGGTGGAAAGCGCGAGGCGGTCGAAACGCTGTCGGTAATCGCCGTCGCTGCCGACATCGCGTTGCAGCGGGCGCGTGGTGGCGGCTGCTGCGTTCAAACGAGGCAGCACATCCACTGAAGCCTCGGCACTCAGGCCGGGCGCCACGCGCTGGTCGGGCTGATTGAACAAGCCGAAAGACGGTCCGACCGCGAAGCGCACACGGTCGCCGCGGTATGCGAGGCGCGAGGTAAGGCTATTCTGCAGAATCTGATCGCGGTCCGCAATCAACTCCAGGGTGAGAAAGTCGGTAGGATTGTAGGTGCCGGTAATCGTTCCCCCGAACAGAAAGTCGTCCTTGGGGATATCATCATCATCAAAAGCGCGGTCATGGGCAAAGGCCTGATTGCCCAGCTCCAGATCAACGTCGATCTCTACCGCCGGCGCCGGTGCAGCGGTCGTCAGAAGCAAGCAGAGGACTGCAAGAGGGAGGAACAACCCTCGTAGCCAAGGTAGCTGCAACCACCACATCGATATGTTAGAACGTTGTACGCGCCGCAAAGACTGCCTCCAGACCATCGAGCAGATCATAGGGATAGAGCTGAGCGTTGAGCTTGAATAACCACCGGACACCTGAAGCGTTCAGCTCGAAGAGCGGGCCCAGGCGCGTGACAGCCTTGTCGTCGGCGTCGGGGTCTATCTCGACCGTGGATTCCACGCCGGTGGTGATGAGTCCGTCCACCAGCTCTTCGAGCTGTATTCTTCCGCTGACGTCCATTCGTCGCGCGAGTACCGTCTCCTCATGACGGTATACGCCTGGGTGTGAGAAGAAGGTGAAGATGAGCGCCAGCGGCTGAAACCGTAACCGGGGCTCGAAAAGGAAAAACAGGTCGTCGAGATCGATCTCATCCGGAGGCTCCCATTGCAGCAGGCCGGCCTGCGCGAAGAAGGAACCCGGTCCGGGACTGCTCACGTAGGCCATGGCGCCCGCCCGGTAGCGACCAAACTCACCCTCGGGGAATGAAGCGCCGGCGAAGGCATCGAGCTTGATATGTTCGAGGTTTAGCCGGTAGCGAAGGTCGGTCGCGTAGCGCTCCGGCCCGAGCGCGGTGTCCTGGTAAGCGAACAGGCTGAGATCCGCGTTCGGCCACAGGGACGCCGTTGTTGCAACGCTCGTTCCGGTGCCGCTGACGGCATGTAAGCCCTCGTATTCCGGACCGGTCGGGAAATAGAGGTAACCGCGGTAATGAGTTGCGAAATCGCCGGTGTTGAACCTGCGGGCGAAGTCCAGTCCGGATCCGAAGCGCAGCGGCTCACCAACGAAATAACCGAGCTCCAGCGGCGCGCCTGCCGGCTCGACAATACGCAGACGCGCGTACCTGAGGCCGAGACGGGGGTCGGCGGGGGAGAGATCCTCGAAGAAGATCCGGTCTTCGGTGTCGTCGTAGTCGAGTTGGAGCCCAAAGTCCGCTGCGAAAGGCGCGCCGGTTGCTACAATCAGGTCGAGGTCTGCCCGACTGAGCAGGCGAGGTGCGGCACCGCCTGAACGCATGCGCGAAATCAGCTCGAGGCGGTCAACGCGCACCGCTGCGGCAGGTTCCTCAGCCGCCGCCGGCGCGGTTCCGATCACAGGTAGCGCGAAAAGCAGCAGCACCAATCGCATGAGGCGCCTGCTGTAGTGGTTCGACATTTTTGGCCCTGCCTTGGTTACACGTCGTAGTCCTTAAGTATATATATCGTAAAAGGCACGGCTTGACTTAAAGGTACGTATGAATAGAATGAGCAGCACGGATGAGCGATTACTTTGATCCTCAAAATGAAGAGCTACTGCAGGACTTTTTTACTGAAGCGGGCCTGCAGGTAGAAGCGCTCGAAAGCAACATACTCGTCCTCGAGAACGACCCAGCCAACCAGGACGCGATCGACGAAATCTTCCGTGCAGCGCACACGCTGAAAGGCGCGGCCGGCACGGTACAGATGACTGAGTTGAGCGAGTTTACGCATCTGGTGGAAGACCTGCTCGACCGCATCCGTTCCGGTGAGATCGAAGTTACGGCTGATCTCGTTGATACGCTTCTGCAGGCGATAGACGTCATTAAGGCGATGATCGACGCGCGCTCGGAAGGGCGCGTGTTGGAGCAGGACGTCTCGGAGCTGAGCGCAACGCTGGCCGCGGCCGGCCGCGCAGCTCAAGACTCCGTGCCCTCAGCTTCCGGTGCCGGCGGCGCCGAGGTGGGGGTCAAGCACGTATCGGAATACGACCTGCTCGAGCTTCGGGAGGCGGCCGGTGATGCCGGTCGTGTTCTATGCCTGCGGGTGGAGTTCAACGAAAACAATCCGATGAACACGGTGGGCGGTATTCAGGTGTACACCGCCCTTCGAAAGCGTGCTGATGTGCTCAAGACGGAGCCTGACTTTGATGCGCTTTACGAGGATGAGTTTCATCCGGTTGTGGAGTATTACGTAGTATCGAATGAAGACCCGGAACGCCTTGCATCTGCCGTCACAATTTCGGATGTCACCACTCAGGTGACGCCGCTGGTGGTTGATGCCGGCGGTGACCGGGAGGCAAGCGATCTCGCGGAAAAGGCGGGGGTCGCCGGAGCGGCCGAGGCAACCGGGGCTTCGCCGGCCGTGGACGCCGCCTGGCCGGCGCCGCCGGGCGAACCTGAGGAAGCGCTCGAAGAGCTGGAGGCGGCCGCCGAC
>PUNW01000174.1 GCA_003552665.1 Spirochaetaceae bacterium
AATAAATGTTTCGCACACGATATGTACACCAAGAAGGGCTTGGAAGTATTTAACAGCTTCCAGGCCCTTTATTTTGTGGTGCGCCTGGCAGGAATCGAACCTGCGGCACCCGGATTAGGAAGCAATTAAAATGGTAATAAATAGGGGATAATCGAGTTTGACGGAAACAAAAGAAGCTTAAAGGAAAGGGGTTCCGGGTAGGCTATAAAATAAAGTGAGATAGACCGAAATTGACCGATAAAAATTGAGTTGTTGCACTCACTGTTGCACCCTGAAAAACCAATTAAAGCATACTTTAGGGCATTGATATTTGCCCAGGGTGTGCTTTTTTTATTGAGATAAATGTTTTTTAAAAAATATTCATTTAGGGGTTGACATTATAATTTAAGGGGTGTATTATGTATTTAGTTAAACTTAACAAACATTGTTAGATAAATTTTTCCGTGGAGGGTCTTATGATGGGAGATAATGAAAAACATATTGAGGCTGATTCAAAAAAACCCCTCATTCGTAACTTAAGGGATGCTCGTAAATATATGAAGCTAACACAGGAGGAGTTGGGGTATCTTTTAGGTGTAACTGGCGTCTATATATCTCAAATAGAAAGTAATGATAGGCCACTCAATGATGAAATTGCTGAAAAAATAATCATGCTCATACATGATTTGACAAAGGATGAGGATGAAGAACCCTTAACACCAAATAAAGGCGGTTTTAGCCATTATGTTTTTCAGGTTAAATGGTATCATACCGCTAGTTTTTACCCACAAGACAAGCAGACCCGGTTGATCAGGAACGCATATAAACTAAAACATTTAGAATTTGAAATAAACTCTATTCTAGAAGGAGAGGATTTAGGAGAGGAGTTTTATATGTATGGATTAGAAGAAATAGATAGGGAAATACAAGATGAACCAAATATTTACGTTAAAATGAAATTGCATAAAAAAACCCTATTTCAAAGATTGAACAAGCTAAGAGCTTCAAATGCTTTGAAGAATAAAAGACCAGTCTTGAGGAAAAGGAGAAAGAGGAAAGTATAATTTTTTTTCACCTTGCTCTTAACAAACAATGTTAGATAACAAGTAGCTGTTGAGTTGTAAAAGACACCGGCTGCGTAAAAGGGGAGGTGTGTTTGATAGGCCGAAATAGAAAAGCATATCGGGAAAATAAGAAGCGTAGAAAATGGCAGGAGGCATTAAAGCATGGTCAGGCGGTAGGTATGAAAAACGAATATGGCAACACTGATTTAACCGCCTATAATGCCGACATGGTTTGTAAAAAGAGAATGAAAACAGAGGACATCCGATATTAAAGCCCGTTTTGGGAACGGGTTTTTTTATGTCATTCAAAAGGAGGTGATAAGATGACAACTCTTTTAAGGTCGAAGGAGGCAGCCGATAAACTGTCAATTACTGAGGATCGGCTCTATGCCTATACCCGGGAGGGGATTCTCCCTGTGGTAAAAATTGGCAGACAATTAAGGTGGAGTGAAGAATCATTAAATGAGTTTATCAGGTCGGGCGGTAGTGGATTTTCAGGTGGTTGGAAAAAAGAAGCTTAATAACAAAAAGGAGGGTTTTAAATGGCTTCAACAATTGTTTACGGTTGTGAGTGTGGCGAATTATTCAAGGTTTTCATACCAAAAGCGAGATTATGCGAGGGTATGGGCATTAAAGAACAATACCCGGGCGAATGGGCAAAGATTGATAAAGAGGAGCAAGAGGACGGCGAAATTGAGCTTGCTAAAAATATAAGTGACTTTTCGGGCATGAATTTCGTTGATTCAAGGGAGCAAGAGGAAATTGCTTGCCGGTGCGGTGCGAAGCTGGTTGTCGGGGATTTTTTAGATACCATGAAACAACAAAGGGAGGGTTGAATAATGAAGCCCGAACATAAGGCCAAAATGATCGAGGGTGTAAGGGCTTATCACAGGAGACGTAAACAACAAGCCGAACAGGAGCAGCACGACCACGATCAGTGGGTATTCAATGAGCAGCTAAAATTATTCACTAAAGCAAAACAGGCCAATGAAATGGAATCCCGGATCAGGGAACTGGAATCACGACTGAGCAAATATGAACCGCTACACGCTTAAAAGCCAGGGGGGTTGAGAGTTTGGGAGATGATAAAAATCAAAATGAAAACGTAAATATCGAGTTTATGAAATATCCGCACTACCGAGTGCCTAATGAGATTCACAATATCGGGTTACGGATGGCTGAAATTGCCGTGTATGCTGTTTTGTGCCGTTACTGTAACCCAGGAACAACAGCCTGGCCCAGTTATACCGCCATAGCTGAAAAGGCAGGGTGCAGTAAGCCTACCGCCATAAAAGCGGTGAGGCGGTTAATCAAGATCGGCCTGATAAAGAAAACTAGACGGAGGTTAGGAGCCGACAGGATGAACAGCAATCTATATGAAGTTAATCACGATATACAGGGGCAATATCTCAAACTTGCACCAGATAAAACCGATACAAGCCCGGATAACCTAAACAGTGGTAAACGTGCTTTACTACCCCTGGTTAAACAGCTTTACCGGGGTGGTAAACGAGATTGCCCGGATAAAGAACTACCTAGAAAGAACTTAGGTTATAAAGAACTAATTACAGGGATTGCTTTTTCAAAGCAACCAATCTCCTATCATGAATTTAAAGAACAAAACCCTGTAGATAAAGATACGGATACCGCCATTAACTACTACCTATATACCTACAAAGTAGATACAGGCCAGGATCATATGAAGCTTAAGCCGGAAACCTGGCAGGGGGTTGTTGATACCCTTTTAGTTGTCGAGGGTGAATATGACAAAGACTTTATCGAATCAATCTACCCTATGATAGATCACTACTTTGATAAGGAATATAACAACGGGGATTGTAACAAGTGTATTACTCACTTTAACGATCCGGGGATTAAGAAGGTGAATTTTTATGAAGCAGCTTATTAGGTGCGGGGTTAAATATGGGCTTTTATTATGTAAACCGTGACGCTGAAAAATCCTTAGTTTTAGGCTATATTAGGTTTATGAGATGTGATTATGTAAACCAATTGGCGGTTAATTATGTAAACCATAATAGCGTGACACACGGATAATATATCCGGGTTACGTGCTGAAAAGCCTATAAATACAGGGGTTTCCGGGGGGTGGTGCAACAGAAGTGCAACAGATTTAATAGCAGGGGTTATCTATAAACGGATTATTAGCAATAACAAGTGCAATCAACCGTGACAAAGCGTTACAAAGTGAAGGGAGGTGATCAGGTTGAACGGGGTTGACCGGGCAAAGGACAGGGCAAGGTTCGGGGTTTACCCGGTGTATTGCCAGACAGGGCCGGAGCGGTGCGGGGAGGTTGCGCTGTTAGGTTACAGGCCATTGAATACCCCGATCAAATGTTTCCGGTGTGGCAGGTGGTCTCAGGCCGTTAAGGTAGGGGTAAGCATTAAGACCGTTCCCAAATAGGCGTTAGAGGCCAGTATATTAGCTCTGAGGGGGTGTTATGAATGGCTAGGGTTCTTGTTAATGCTTACTGCGACAAGTGCGGGCGGTTCTTGATGGCTGCCCCCAGGGATTCGCCTGTATGGTGTCCTAAGTGCGCCAGGTGGTCTCAGGCAACGGGGAAGGAAACCAAAACGAAACGGGAGTGATGATAACTACATGGAAAACTGGAAAAAGGTTTTGCAGGAGGTTAAAAGCAACCTGGAAGCTGAAAGGGAAACGGGGGTGATCAAGCGCATATTTGACGGCTACGGGTTTGTGAGGACATACCCTGCCAATGAACCGAGGGTGGATTACTTCTTTCACGCTACCGATATGAAGAAGGGCAGGTTTAACCTACTCGAAGAAGGGGACATAGTAAGCTTCAAACCTCACACAGAGGATAAGGGGTTACGTGCCCATGATCTAAACGTGGAGGTTGAAAACCACTTAAGGAAAACTAAGTGAGGTGATGTGATGGATATTGTTGTAGTGGGGTTTATTGTCGTGATGGTCACAGCGTTAATATGGTTCGTCTATAAAACTAATTAGGAGGTTATTGAGTGAGCGAATACCGTAAGCTACTGACAAATGCTAAGAAGTTGGTGGAGCAAGCAGCGCAGGAACGGGCAAACGTGGTGAAGGAAGGCCGGAAAGATGAATGGAACCGGGAGCAGTACCGAAGCATAAAGGAGCGATATACTAAACTAGCCAACACCTTAACGGATCAGATGTTCAGGGCATCGTTGGAAGAATTTGGAGCAGCCAAGAAGGAAGCAGACAAGAAGCGCAAAAAACCAAGCAGCCCGTTGAACCAGGTTGATGGTAGCGAAAAGTTATATCACCTGCAAAGGGCTGAAATGCTCCTGGGCGGTCAAGATGAACAGGAGGCAATCAAGGAATATGGCTATATTGCTTCGACACTTGACGATAAAGAAAAGAACTTCCGCTATATATACGAAGATGTATTAATGGCGAAAGTTCAAGACCCTGCTAATAGAATACACGCAGAACAGGAAATATTCAAGTATAAACCTGATGATGAAAAGGAAGCAATAACGGTTGCCCGTGAAGCGTGGCGGGTTAAGGAGATGAATAAAACCATAGCAAACCACCTTTTGCACGATATTGAACAGGTGGCTTCCGGGGTAGGAGACCCACCTGCCTATGAATATACGGAGTTTATTGACGGCAAAACGCAGAAGGAAATTGACCAGAGCAAAAATATCGAAGCTGACGGATTCATAAGGGAGGCCATGAAGAATGAACAGGTTAATCCTTATGCAGAGGGTGACACGGTAAGGGAAAATCAAACCGAGGGTGATCAGTAACAAAAACGGGCGGGGGTTTATACCCCTGCCCTATCAATTACAACGGAGGTAATATAATGACAAAGGTATCTGCTAAGTGTAAAACCTGCCAACACCCTGAGATTAATAAAATCAATGAACAGTTGATCTCAGGTGTGCCGGTTCGGGAAGTAGCTAAACAGCACGGGCTTAATCACATGAGCGTTAACCGTCACCGGGAGAATCACCTGCCTAAAACACTGGTTAAAGCCCAGGCACTACAAGAACAGAGCGCAGCCGATGAACTGCTTGAACGGGTTGAATCAATATACGACGAGGCCTGGAAGCTGGTTAAGAAGGCTGAAAGTGACGGCAAATATCAACCTGCCGTTGGTGCGCTGAAAGAAGCCCGCAATTCGCTTGAGTTAATCGGCAAACTGATCGGGCAGTTAAAGACAGGAACCGAGATAAATATAACCTACAACACCGAATTTATCGCAGTTAGGGGGGCTATATATAACGCACTACTGCCCTACCCGGAGGCCAGAAAAGCGGTTGTGGAAGCACTAAACCAGGAACTTGACCATGATGATCAAGCACTTTTGCCGGAGGTGATCGAGGGTGAGTATCAAGAATGGGATTAAACACATATTAGACCCGGTTGCTTTTGCCGAGGAATCGCTATCATGGGATACCCTAGACGAATGGCAAAAGGAAGTATTACAGGCAGCAGACAGGCAAATGATCCTGTTGTGCAGCCGGCAGGCGGGCAAGTCTCAAATATGCGCTATAAAGGCGGTATGGACTGCACTTCATCACCCCGACAGCTTGACCCTTGTAATAAGTGCCAGTCAAAGGCAATCAAGTGAACTTTTCCGGGTAATAACAAAGGAAATAAACAAGCTAAATGATCCGCCTAAAAAGGTTGAGGATAATAAATTAAGTCTGACCCTGGCATCAGGCAGCCGTATATGTGCGCTACCGAGTGCCGAAGGAACGATCAGGGGGTTTTCTAATCCCCGGTTGGTGTTGATTGATGAAGCTAGCAGGGTTTCAGATGGTATCTACACAGCGATCAGGCCCATGATGGCTACAAGCTCTGAGGATTCTCAGCTAATCTTATTAAGCACCCCGGCGGGCCGTCAGGGGTTCTTTTTCGACACCTGGCATGATGAATCAAAACACTGGAAGAAAATCTCAGTTTTGGCAAAAGACATACCACGAATAAGCCAGGCGTTTCTTGATCGGGAATATGAAACCCTGGGCCGGTATTTTTATAGTCAAGAATATGAATGTGAGTTTATCGAAGGTGAAAGGGCAGTTTTTCGTTATGATGACATTATCGGGGCATTTAGTGAGGATGTAAAATCAACTAATATATTAGGAGGTATTCTAGATGGATAAAGAACTGAAAAGGGTGTTTCTCGGGGTAGATATTGGCAAAAAAATTGATTATACGGTGTTATCAATCATAGAACAATGGCAAAACTACAGAACCGATATGTTTAAGGGGCGCATGAAAGACGGCAAACCTTATTATCACTTAACGGATTTAAAACGCTTCCCGCTTGACGTACCGCACAATATACAAATCACAGCCATTACAGAGGCTTATAACCGAACAAAGGCCTTTTACAATAAGACTCTGCAAATGGGCCAGTTTGAATATAAACCGTATCTAATCATTGACCTGGGCAACGTTGGTGAATCCCATTTTGATGATTATTTAGCAACAGGGTTGAATGTTTACGGGGTGAAGGCGCACGGTGGGGAAAAAAGCCGGTATGAAAAAAGGCGGTGGTATGTGAACACCGAATCGCTATATAATGCAGTCGAGATTCTACTTGACCATAAAAGATTAATTATTGCTAATGACATAGAGGATCGGAAGGGGTTAATTCAAGAGCTAGCCCGCTTCACCTGGAAGCGTACACCGACCGGGAACCTGACCGCTGAAAACCTGCGGGATTCTGACCATGATGACCGGGTGGATTCTATAGCGGTTGCGTTATGGTATGCACAATACGGGATTAGGGAAATTACAACTTTTCCTAAATCAGAACTAGGGTTATAAGGCCGGGGGGGGGATATTCCCCCCCTACTTTTGGGGGGTGGGGTTTTGCTTCAAAGCCCATTCCAGGAGGAAACGAACTGCTTCCGCTTTTGAATCGAATCTATGTTCAAACCTGTAATTATCAATCTTATCCATTAAATCCTTATTAACTGGAATGTGTAGGAACAATTTCTTTTCCATTTCACAACCCCCAACAAGTTGTTTTTTTTATTATAACATACAAAAAACCTATTGACAACAATATATGCAGTTGGTATAATTGTTGTAGCACAACACAAACAACAAACGGCAATACGGTCTAAGATGGGTAAGCCAGTTTGACCATAAAATTAAGGGAGTGTATTAAATGGAATTTGTAATCGAAAATGGCAGGGTTAGAATGAATGAAGAAGGTTTTGAGGAAATGAACAAGCGTATCCCCAGGGATGGCGAAAAAGCTTTTTATGAAGCCCTCGATAAGATTGCAAAACTTGAAATGGTTGACCGTAAGTTGTTGCAGGAAATTGAAGAAGCTTTTATAGAGGCTACCGCTGATACTATTGACGGAGCTTTTGACCAGGGCTTTAAAGAAGGAATGAAATATATAGTAGCATAATGTTTAGCAGTTTAGGGCTTACCCATCTAACCATAAATTTAGGAGGGATTGAAATGGCGAATCTGATTGACAAGGGTAATGATAAGTGGATGGTCAGGGTTTACCTGGGCCGTGATGAAAACGGCAAAACAAAATTCCACAACAAAACAATTAAGGGTAAACGTGAAGCGCAAGCATACCTAGCCAAAATGACAACCCAAAAGAATGAAGGAACTATAACCGATTCGGGCAGGGTAAAGCTATCAGAACACATGGAAACATGGCTTGAAACTGTTGTCAAGAACCGGGTTAGTGAAAAAACATATTTAGATTATAAGGATAGAACAAAGCTTTACATCACCCCGGAAATTGGCAATATCCGGCTTGATAGATTAAAACCCGAACAGATTCAAGAGCTTTATAATGATATGTTAGAAAGGAATCTATCACCCCGAACCGTGCGCTATACTCACACTATTTTAAGAAACTGCCTACAACAGGCGGTAAAATGGAATAAGATTTACCGCAACCCTGCAAACCTGGTTGACCTGCCAAAGCAAATCAAAAAGGAAATGGTAGCATTGACACCCGAACAGGCCGACAAATTTATGAAGGCCACTATTGAAAGTCAACACAAAGCGTTTTTCTCACTCTTAATTGCTTCGGGTATGAGACCGGGCGAAGCTTTAGGGTTAAAATGGGGTGACATAGACTTTGATAATAGAAGGGTTACTGTTAACCGCTCCCTAACACGTGTGATCGGCAAGGGGTGGTCATTACAGGAACCTAAAACAGCACGGAGCAGGCGCACTATACCCCTGCCTAAATCAGTTATTAGGGATTTGAAAGAACATAAAACAAAGCAGAATGAAACAATACTTGAAGCAGAAGAAGGGGAATATAGAGAACAGGGTTTTGTCTTTGCTAATAGTGAGGGCAACCCATTAGACGAAAGGAATATTCACAGGAGGCACTTTAAAGAGATATTGAAAAAAGCAAAGCTCCCGGATATAAGACTATATGACCTTCGCCACACGTGCGCCACTTTGCTACTAAGTGCCGGGGAGAATCCTAAGGTAGTTAGTGAACGCCTGGGCCATGCTTCAATCAATTTAACACTGGACACTTACTCACACGTTCTCCCTGATATGCAACAAAGCGCAACCGATAAGCTCGAGGGGATTCTTTTCGGGGATGCCCAGGAGCAATAACGTTGCACTTTTGTTGCACTTTCGGGATTTGGGAATTAATCCCAACCCCTAAGACCCTTTGTTCATGGTGCGCCTGGCAGGAATCGAACCTGCGGCACCCGGATTAGGAATCCGGTGCTCTATCCCCTGAGCTACAGGCGCTTGAACGCTAAACTGAGCTCT
>PUNW01000326.1 GCA_003552665.1 Spirochaetaceae bacterium
CGGTGCTGGAGTACATACCGTATCGCAAGCGCGACCTCACCGCCGAGCGCGATCTGCAGCACCTTCCGTACGTGGCGGGCCACGGCTATGCCTGTGTCCGGGTTGACCTGCGCGGAAGCGGTGAGAGCGACGGCGTGCTTACCGACGAATACCTACAGCAGGAGCTCGACGACGGGGTAGAGGTGTTGCGCTGGATCGCGGGACAGCCCTGGTGCACCGGGGCGATCGGCATGATCGGTATCTCCTGGGGCGGGTTCAACGGCCTGCAGATCGCGGCGATGCAGCCGCCTGAGCTCAAGGCGGTCATCACGCTGTGCTCAACCGACGACCGCTATGCCGACGACGTTCATTACATGGGCGGCTGTCTGCTTGGCGACAACCTCTCGTGGGCCTCAACGATGTTCGATCAGAACACGCATCCCCCCGATCCGCTGTTGGTAGGGGAGCGCTGGCGGGAGATGTGGCTCGAGCGCCTGGCGAAGAGCGGTCTCTGGCTCGAAACCTGGATGCGCCACCCGCACCGCGACGACTACTGGAAGCACGGCTCTATCTGCGAGGACTATAGCGCGGTCCGGTGTCCGGTGATGGCGGTCAGCGGATGGGCCGACGGCTACACCAACGCGGTGTTCCGTTTGATGGAGCATCTGACAGTTCCGCGCAAAGGCCTGATCGGGCCGTGGAGCCACATGTATCCGCATCTCGGCGAGCCCGGTCCCGCTATCGGCTTTCTCCAGGAAGAGATCAGGTGGTGGGATCGGTGGCTCAAGGGTGAGGAGAACGGCATCATGGAAGAGCCCATGATTCGCGCCTGGATGCAGGACAGCGTGCCGCCGACAACCAGTTACCGGCAGCGCCCGGGACGCTGGGTCGCTGAGGCCGAGTGGCCCTCGCCGCATCTGGAGCAGCGCCGCTATGTGCTCGGCAAGGGCGCCCTGATCCTGGACGGTGAGCCGGCGAGGCGGGGCTGCGAGGCGCCTGAAGACGGGCTGCAGATTCAGTCGCCGCTCAGCGTAGGGCTGTTTGCCGGTAAGTGGTGTAGCTATCAGGCTCCGCCTGATCTGCCGCACGATCAGCGCGAGGAGGACGGCGGCGCGCTGGTGTTTGAGAGCGAGGTGCTCGAGCACGGCCTACAGATTCTCGGTCAGCCGGTAGTGGAGCTCGAGCTCTTTTCGAGCGAACCGGTGGCGATGGTGGTGGTGCGACTCTCGGATGTGGCTCCCGACGACAAGGCGACGCGGGTCACCTACGGGCTTTTGAATCTCACGCATCGCGACGGACACGAGAACCCAAGCCCCTTGGAAGTGGGGCGCCGCTACCGCGTACGCGTCCCGATGAACCACATCGCGCAGCATTTCCCACCCGGCAATCGCTTTCGGCTCTCTGTGTCGTCGAGCTACTGGCCGCTCGCGTGGCCGTCGCCGCGGCCTGCTCGTCTGCACGTGTTCCCGGCCGGAAGTGTGCTCACGCTGCCGGTTCGGCGGCCGCGTCCGGAGGACGATGCCCTGCGCCCGTTCGACCCGCCGGCCGGCGCTCCGCCGCTACGGAAGACTCTGCTGGTTTCGGGTAGCGAGTCATGGACCGTGATCCGTGATCTTGCCCGCGAGGAGTCGCGCCTCGAGGTAACGCACGACAGCGGAACGTTTAGACTCGATGATATCGATCTGGTGATCCGTGGCAAGGTGACCGAGATCTACTCCAACTACATCGACGAGTATGACTCACTCAGCGGCGAAACGATTTGGGAGCGCACCTTCGCGCGCGGCGACTGGGAGGTTCGCACCGTAACGCGCACGCTGTTGACCTCGGACGCTGAGGCGTTTCGTATTCGCGCCGACCTTGATGCCTACGAAGGCAAGAGTCGTGTTTTCGCCAAGAGCTGGGACACCAGTATCAAGCGCGACCTTGTTTGACGATCCGCCCCGGGGACCAAGGTCCCCGGGCCGGACGGCTATGCGATTATGATGTCCGCGAGCTTGCGCTTGGGGACGATGTGGGTGTCATCGTCATCACGATAGTACTTGATGGAACCGCCCGCTTCTACTTCTGTCAGCTCCACCCGCTCGGCCGGCTCGCCGAGCGCAATCACCACCAGCGGCTTGTAGCGCTCCGGCAGGGCGATGATCTCGGCAATGCGCTCCTTATCGACCGAGGCGATGATGCAGCCGCCGAGCCCGTGCTCGCGCGCGGCAAGCAGAATGCTCTGTGAGGCTATGCCGACATCACACCACAGAAACTCGTTCTTGATCGCGATTTCGCTGTCATGGCACAGCAGCAGGTAGGCGGTAGGCCGTTCGGACGGCGCAGGGCCATCCCAGTCGGTTAGGTAGCCGGCCCATTTCAAGGTCGGGTAGATGCGCTCGTTCATCTCATCGGTGTAGGAGAGGTAGTATGCGAGCGGTTGCAGATTCGCGGTTGAAGCCGAAAGCCGCGCGTGGTCGATGAGCTGCTCGAGCGTATGGCGTTCGATCTTCCTCTCTGCGTTGAAACGCCGAAAACTACGATTGCTTTTGATCAACTCGGTAATCATGATTTCTCGTCACTCCTGTTTCGTGCTATGGTAGTAAACGCAGGATAACATAGTTTTCAGGAGGTTTGGAGAACCATGGCGGCTCGGATTCTTATCACCGGAGCAAGCACGGGGATCGGCGCGGCCACCGCTCGGGAGATGGCGCCGGGAAACACCGTGTTTCTGCATTACAACACCTCAGAGCGCGAGGCCGGCGAGGTTGCCGTTGCGGTCAAGGAAGCCGGTGGTACGCCGCACCTGCTGCAGGCCGACCTGTCGGAGAAACGCGGGGCGGAGCTGCTCGCCGAACAGATGAACGAGCTCACCGATGCGCTCGACCTTTTGGTGAACAACGCGGGCGGGATCGTGAAGCGTGAGACCCTGGACGAGACGGAATGGGACACGATGCTGGAGACCTTCACCTTGAACGCGTTTTCGACCTTCATGGTGACCAGGTGGATGCTTCCGCTGTTGCGCGCGGGCCGTCGACCCCAGGTCATCAACCTGACCTCGGTTGCGATGCGAACCGGCTCGCCCACCGCGATCATGTACGCTTCGAGCAAGGGGGCGGTAGACACCTTTACGCGAGGCGCGGCCAAAACGCTTGCGCCGCAGATTCGCGTGAACGCGATCGCTCCCGGCGTGATCGCTACGCCGTTTCACGACAAGGCGACGAGTCCTGAACAGTTCGATCAATTCAAGGCCGCCACGCCGCTGCAAATAGTCGGACGCCCGGAGGAGGTCGCACAAGCGGTGCGGTTCCTGCACGAGTCGACCTTCATCACCGGCGCGACCATCGACGTGAACGGCGGTATGTACATGCACTAGTATGTTATAATGGGGGGGTATGCCTCCATTTGAATCGCGCATGGCCGCGAATCTTCAGAATGAAGTCGAGATAATCGTCAACTCAACGCACGACGGAATCATCGCGATTGACGTTGACGAACGGATAACGCTGTTTAACCGGGCCGCCGAAGAGCTCATTGGGAAACGCGCCGATGAGGTCCTCGGGCGGCCGGTGCGCGAAGTGGTGCCGAGCACACGCCTTCCGGTAGTGCTGCACAGCGGCGAGCCGGAGCTGAACTGGCAGCAGCCGCTCGGTGAGATCACGATCATCACCAGCCGCATGCCGCTTATCGATGAGTCCGGAATCGTGATCGGCGCCTTTGCGGTGTTCCGGGATATCAGTCAGATCGTGGAGCTCGCCGAGCAGATCACCGACCTGCGCGAGATGCGCATCATGTGGGAAGCGATCTTTAACTCCACCCAGGATGCGATTTCGGTCGTGAACGAGCACGGCGTACAGATATCAGTGAACCCGGCCTATACGCGAGTGACCGGCTATCCCAAGGACGAGGTGATGGGGCAGCCGTGCACGGTTGATATCGCCACCGGCGAGAGCGTGCATATGCGGGTGCTGCGTACCCGGGAGCCGGTCAAGAACGCACGCCTGCGCGTCGGCCCGCATGCCAAAGAGGTAATCGTTGACGCGGCGCCGATCGTGGTGCGCGGCGAGCTGAAAGGAAGCGTGGCGGTCATCAAGGATCTCACCGAGATCATGCACCTCAACAATCAGCTGCGGACCGCCCACCAGATCATCCGCAAGCTGGAGGCGAAGTACAGCTTCGACGACATCATCGGCAGCTCGCCGAGCTTCAGCCGCGCGGTGGAGAAGGCCAAAGTGGCGGCAAAGACCCCGGCGACGGTTCTGTTGCATGGCGAGAGCGGTACCGGCAAGGAGCTTTTCGCGCACGCCATCCATAACGCGAGCGACCGCGCCGACCGCAAGTTCGTCCGCGTCAACTGTGCTTCCTTGAGCGAAGGCGTGCTCGAAAGCGAGCTCTTCGGGTACGAGGAAGGGGCCTTTACCGGAGCCCAGAAAGGCGGCAAGGTGGGGCTGTTCGAGGAGGCCGACGGCGGGACCATCTTCCTCGACGAAATCGGGATCATGAGCCTCAATACGCAGGCGCACCTGTTGCGCGTGCTGCAGGAGAACGAGGTCCGCCGCGTGGGAGGCACGCGCACGATACCGGTGAACGTCCGTGTCATCGCGGCGACCAATCTGGACCTCAAGGCGGCGATCGCCGACGGCCGCTTCCGCGAGGATCTCTACTACCGCCTGGAGGTCATCCCCATCGAGATCCCGGCGCTGCGCGAGCATCGCGAAGACATCCCGCAGATCGCCGAGCAGATGGTGCGGCGCATCAACCAGGAGTACGGACGTGCGGTAACCTCGATCTCGCCGCGCGCGATGGACGTCCTGCGCCGGTACTCCTGGCCCGGGAATATCCGCGAGCTCGAGAACGTGTTGCGCCGAGCGATGATCAATCTGAGCCTCTATGAAAACGTCATCTCCGAGATCCACCTGCCGGATCTGGGGCCGGAGTGCGAAACGCCGCCGCCCGCCGGCACGGAAGGGTGCCTTGAGTCCGAGCCTGAGCAGATTGATCCGCTCAAGTCCGTGGTCGAAGAGTACGAGGCGGCCTACATAGCCAAGGCGCTCGCGAAAACCGGAGGGAACCGCACCGAGGCTGCTCACCGTCTGGGCGTGGCGCTGCGAACGTTGCAGTACAAGATGCGCCGCTACGGACTGACCGACAATCACAATCAGTAGGGCAGACAATCAGTAGTGCAGAGTCGATAATTCTTGACAGGTTTACTCCGCAGTGTTATCGTGCGGTTAATTCTTACACAGTAAGTCCACTATGCGTACGATCCGCTGTGGCAGTATCGCGAGCGGTGCTGTGTCGCGAGCGGGCGTGGGCAGGGGACAGACGGAGGACAGCATGAAATCACATGTTACGGCGGCAGTATTCGGATTCATATTGCTCGCAGCCGCTACCGCGGGCTGGGTTGTACTCAGCGGCCCGGCTGAGGCGCAGACTGCGCAATTCAACGACGGCACCTATTTTGTGGAGAGCGAGCCGGACGGGCGTGGTCGTCAGGCTTTGATCGAGGTGACGATCCTGAACGGCGAGATCGTCGGCGTGCACTACGATGAGGTCGAGCGCGACGATGACGGCGAAGTCGTGATGAGCAAGATCAACAACTACGGTTACGCCGAGGGCTGGCGTCGCGGTCGCGACGGCGACACCACGCAGCTTTCGGCCATCCCGGCGTACATCAACCAGCTCATCGCCGAAGGTGATGTGGACGGGGTGGACCTCGTGACCGGCGCCACAAGCACTCATGACAACTTCCGCGCAGTAGCGCAGGAGGCCTTGGACAAGGCACGGCGCTGACGCCGGCACTGACCCCGTCGCGGCGGCTATCGCTGCGCCCGTCGCCCGGCGCTGACGCACAGCGCCGGCCGGTTCCAACAGCTCCGTCCAGGGGCTGTTGAAGCTCCGGGACACCGTACGCCCGAGAAGTTACGCGCACCTGAGTGCGTAGCTGCTCGGGCTTTTTTTGTGCCGCGCCGGCGAGGCTGATCCTTCCGGTACGCTGCCCGCTCCCGGGGTGTTATAATGAGGGCGGCGAGGCCGCGGGAAGCTATCCGGCCGGACGCCCGGCGCCTCCGGCCGGGCACCCGGACGGCTGCGAGGTGCAAAAAGGTGCGCCTTTCCGGCAGGGTGCGCAATATTTTGCGCGCAAAAACCTGCCGAACCGGTGATCTGTGCTCACCCGCTTCTGAAGACGGCTCGAACGGCATTCGTATATCGTTCTATGAAAGAGACATACAATCGCAGTGGGGCTTTCGCCCCATTGGTACGAACTTTGCAACGAGGTGTATATGGGCGAGGCACAAAACGCACAGGGGTTTCGCATTCTGGCGATAAACCCCGGGTCCACCTCCACCAAGGTGGCGGTCTTTGACGATGAGAAGCAGGTTGTTGAGCGCAATCTGGCACACTCGGCCGAGGAGCTCTCCGAGTATCAAACGATCACCGACCAGTACCCGCTGCGCAAGCGCGTGATTCTCGAGTTTCTCGAGGAGCATCGGATTGAGCCGCAATCGATCAACGCCGTGGTTGGGCGCGGCGGCTTGCTGCACCCAATTGCCGGGGGAACCTACGAGGTGAACGAGCAGATGGTGAAAGATCTGCATGTCGGCATCCTCGGCGAGCACGCCTCGAATCTCGGGGGCATCATCGCTTCCGAGATTGCCGGTGAAATTGGGGTACCTGCCTACATCGTGGACCCGGTGGTCGTGGACGAGCTCGACGATGTTGCCCGCGTAGCCGGAATTCCGGAAATCAGCCGCAGCAGCATCTTTCACGCGCTCAATCAGAAGGCTATGGCGCGCCGCGCCGCGGCCGCGCGCGGCGGGAACTACGACGAGCTGAACTTCATCGTGGTGCACCTCGGCGGCGGAACCACCGTCGGGGCGCATCGCCGCGGCCGGGTTGTCGACGTCAACGACGGGCTCAACGGCGAAGGCCCGTTCACTCCCGAGCGCAGCGGCGGACTGCCGGCGCTGAAGGTGCTGAAATTGGCGTTCTCCGGGGAGCACGACCACAACTGGCTCAAGAAGCGCATCAAGGGTAACGGCGGCCTCGTGGCCCATCTGGGGACCAACGACGCACGCGAGGTGCAGCGCCGCATTGACAGCGGCGACCGTGATGCAGCGCTGGTGTTCGAGGCGATGGCGTATCAGGTGGCGAAACAGATCGGCGCGATGGCAGCCGTGCTCGAAGGCAGGGTAGACGCAATCATCCTCACCGGGGGCGTGGCACATAACGAGCAGTTCTGCCGGTGGGTAGAACAGCGCGTCGGTTTTATCGCCCCGGTTGAGGTCTATCCGGGCGAAGATGAGATGCGGGCGCTCACCGAAGGGGCGCTGCGGGTGCTCCGCGGCGAGGAGCGCGCAAAACAGTATCGGGGCGGGCAATGAAGCGAGTGACCATCGTAACCGGCCATTTCGGAAGCGGCAAAAGCGAGTTCTCGATCAACCTCGCGCTGCGGCTGGTTTCGGCGGAGGCTCCGGTCGCGCTGCTGGATCTGGATGTCGTTAACCCCTATTTTCGCTCGCGTGAACAGCGCGAATTGCTCGAGCGCAACGCGGTGCGGGTGATCGGTAACACCTTCGGCAAGGATGTGGGCGTTGATGTACCGGCGATCTCGGCCGAGGCGTACGGGCCGCTTCAGGACCCGTCGGCGTACGCGATCATCGACGCCGGCGGAGATCCGGTGGGCGCCAGGGTTCTCGGAAGCTTCCGCCATGTCCTGCCGACCGAGAACTGCGAGGTGCTCTGCGTGGTGAACGCCTCGCGACCGGAGACGCAGTCCATCCAACAGATGCGCCGGCTCATCGCCGGTATTGAGGGCGAAAGCCGCCTGCGGATCACCGGCCTGGTCAACAACACGCACATGCTCGAGCATACCACTACGCGGGAGTTGCACCGTGGGTTCGAGCTGTGCCGCGAGATATCCGAGGCGCTTGAGCTGCCGATTCTCTACCACGGTGTGCTGCAGTCGCTTGTCGAGGAAGTGCCCGGCGATTGGCCGGGAGAAGTAGTCCCTATTGCTATGTATCTGCGTGAAGCGTGGATGCACGGCTCTTGATATCAAGGAGGAGAGTATGGCCAAAGCCAGAGGAAACGTATTCTTCGATAACGACCGGTGCAAGGGGTGCGAGCTGTGCACGACCGTGTGTCCGGTAGACATCATCACGATAGACCGCGACACCATCAACAAGAAGGGCTATCACCCGGCTCATGTAACGCAGCCGGAGAAGTGTATCGCCTGCGGCAACTGTGCGCTCGTGTGTCCGGATCTCGTGATCACGATCGAGCGGGTTGCATAGCCTGAGGAGGGTGGCAATGGAAAAGGTATTGATGAAAGGAAACGAAGCGCTGTGCGCGGCCGCAATCCGCGGCGGCTGTCAGTACTTCTTTGGTTACCCGATAACCCCGCAGAACGAGATCCCTGAGTATATGTCGCGCGAGCTCGGCCGAGCGGGCGGGACTTTTCTGCAGGCCGAAAGCGAGGTTGCGGCGATCAATATGGTCTATGGCGCCGCCGGCGCCGGGGCCCGGGTGATGACCTCGAGTTCCTCGCCCGGTATCGCACTGAAGCAGGAGGGCATCAGTTATATCTGCGGCGCCGAGCTACCCTGCGTGATCGTCAATATCTCCCGTGGCGGACCGGGGCTCGGCGGCATACAGCCTTCGCAGGCTGACTACTTCCAGGCTACGCGCGGGGGTGGAAACGGAGATTATAATCTGCTGGTTTTTGCGCCGGCAAACATTCAGGAAGCGGCTGA
>PUNW01000043.1 GCA_003552665.1 Spirochaetaceae bacterium
CGGTGCTTACCGGTGTCTTTGACCTGCTCACCCCGCAGGCGGCGGTTCAGGCCGTCGAACAGACCTTCGACCACACCCTCGACGGCATGGTCTTCCCCTACCCGAGTTACGTAAACCGGGTGTACGGACTGCGCACCGACGAGGGTACCGAGCTCATCGCCAAGTTCTACCGCCCCGCACGTTGGAACCGCGAAGCGGTCGAGGAGGAACACCAGTTCGTCGCGGACTGCGCAGCCGCGGATATTCCGGTGGTTGCACCGCTGCAGGACCCCGACGGCGATACCGTCGGTGAGCTGGTGGTCGACGACGGAGAGCGCGAAGAGAGCTTTCTGTTTGCGCTCTACCCCAAGAAAGGCGGGCGGAACTTCGATGCCGAGGAAGACGATCAGTGGTTCCGACTCGGCGCAATCGTCGGCCGCTGCCACCTGGTCGGATGCAAGCAGGCCGCCCGGCACCGGCTCAAGCTGACCCCTGAGCTCACACTCGCATATCTCGATGAGCTGCTCGACGAGGAGGTGGTTCATCCCGACTGCCGCGCGGAGCTCGAAGAGCTCTGCCGGTCAACCCTGCAGGCCTTTCGACCGCTGTTTGAGGGTACGTCATTCCAGCGCGTCCACGGTGATTGCCACCGCGGCAACATTCTCGAGCGCCCCGGAGAGGGGCTGCTGCTGATCGACTTCGACGACATGATGAACGCCCCGCCGGTACAGGATCTGTGGCTGCTGCTTCCCGACCACGCAGCCGAGTGCCGGCGCGAGCTCACCATGATGCTCGAGGGTTACGAGCAGTTTGTGCCGTTCGCTCGCGACACCCTGCGCCTGATCGAGCCGCTGCGCTTCATGCGCATCGTCTACTTCCTCACCTGGCGCGCCCGCCAGCGGCACGACCACTGGTTCATACGCGAGTATCCGCATTGGGGCACCAAAGCGTTCTGGCTTGCCGAGATCGAGGACCTGCGCTCGCAGCTGCAGGTGATCGTCGACGAAGGGGTGCTCCCCCAGGACGGACAGTCTTCACGTTGAACCCGCGAATCTGGTATAGTGCAGACGCGGTTTGCGTAGCTTCCATTCCGCTTCCCCCAAACAGGTAAGGAGTCAGATGCCGATGGCGAAAGAGTTGCTGAAAAAGTGGAAGTCCGTCGACTCTGCTGATCTCTATGGAATAAAGGAATGGGGCGCCGGGTATTTCGACGTCAACGACGAAGGCGAAGCCGTCGTGACGATCCCGTTCCGCAGCGGAAAGGTCGAGGTAGCGCTCAGCGAGATCGTCGACGGCAGCCGCGCCCGGGGCCTCGGTATGCCGCTGCTGCTTCGTATCGAGAACCTCCTTGATGCGCAGATAACTCGTCTGAACGAGAGCTTCCGAAAAGCGATCAAGGAGTACCGATATCGCGGAAGCTACCGCGGGGTGTTCCCGATCAAGGTTAATCAGCAACAGCAGATCATTCAGCAGCTGACCCGTTTCGGAGCGCAGTACGGTCACGGCCTGGAAGCCGGCAGCAAAGGTGAGCTCCTGGTGGCGCTGGCCATGCTCACGAGCACCGACAGTCCGCTCATCTGCAACGGCTACAAAGACCGCGAGTTCATTGACCTGGGTCTGCAGGCTACTCGCATGGGTTACAACGTCTTCTTCGTTGTCGAGATGCTCGGCGAGCTACCGCTGATCATTGAGCGCGCCCGCGTCACCGGGATTCGTCCCAATCTCGGGGTGCGTCTGAAGCTCGCTGCGCGCGCCGGCGGGCATTGGAGCGAATCAGGCGGCGACTTCAGCCTGTTCGGCCTGCGCACCACCCAGCTCGTGGACCTGCTCGATACTCTGAAGGAAGCCGAGATGCTCGACTGCCTCAAGCTGGTGCATTATCATCTCGGCTCGCAGATCCCCAACATCCGCGATGTGCGCCACGCGGTGCACGAAACCGCGCGCTTCTATGCCGACCTCGCCGCCGAAGGTGCGCCGATGGGCTACATCGATCTCGGCGGAGGCCTGGGTGTTGACTATGACGGTTCGCGCACGAACTTCGTGCACAGCATGAACTATACGACGGACGAGTACTGCGCCGACGTGATCGAGGTGATCATGAACGTCATCGACGAGCAGGGTATCGAGCACCCCACCGTGATCACCGAGTCGGGCCGCGCCACGGTCGCCTACTCCACGGTGTTGCTGTTCGACACGCTCGAGGTCTCGCGCTCTGAGCCCCACCCACTCCCTGAAAAGCTGCCGCCGGACTCGCACGAGATGCTGTTGAATATCGAGGAAGTGCTTCACACCTTGAGCCTGAAGAACCTGCAGGAGTGTTACAACGACGCGCTCTACTATCGCGAAGCGGTGCGGGATCACTTCAAGCTCGGCTCGATCACCTTGCGCGAACGCGCGCTCGCCGAGGACTACTTCACCGAGATCATGCGCCGCATGACCGTCCTCAAGAACAAGCTCAAGCGCGTGCCGAGCGCACTCGAGACACTCGATGATGCGGTGTTCGACGTTGTGTACGGTAACTTCAGCGTTTTCCAGTCACTGCCGGACAGCTGGGCGATCGACCAGGTGTTTCCGGTCATCCCGATCAGTCGCCTGAACGAAGAGCCCTCGCGCAGCGCTATCATCGCCGATATCACCTGCGACTCCGACGGCAAGATAGACCGTTTCCCGGACTTCCATGACGTACGCCGCACGCTCCCGATTCATGAGATCGCGCCCGATGAGCAGTATGTCTTTGGAGTGTTTCTTGTCGGCGCCTACCAGGAAACGCTCGGAGACCTTCATAATCTCTTCGGAGACACGAATATCGTGAGCGTACGGATCAACGAAGACGGGTCGTTTGATTTCACCAACGAGATGCCGGGTGATTCGATCGGCGGCGTGGTCTCTATGGTGAATTACGACCCCAAAGCGTTGCTGCGGATGTTCCGTGAAAAGGCCGAGCAGGCAGTCCGCGACCGCAAGCTCACGGTGGATGAACGCCGCCGTATTCTCGAAACCTACGAGCTGAGCCTGCGGGGTTACACCTACTACAAGCGCTGACGGTTTTTTGAGCTGCCGGGGTCTTCTCGGCGGGTATGCCCGAGACCAAGCACCTGAGACCGGAAAGGAGGCAGGAAGCCATGGCCAAAGTGTTGATTATCGGTGCAGGCGGAGTCGGTCAGGTCACCGCACACAAGTGCGCGCAGAATCCCGATGTGTTCTCCGAGATCGTACTTGCGAGCCGCACCGAGAGCAGATGCCGTCAAATCGCCGGGCAGATCGATCGGCCGATCAAGACCGCGCAGGTTGACGCTTCCGACAAAGACCAGCTCGTAGCTCTCATGGAGCGTGAGAAACCTGAGCTCGTAATCCACGTAGCCTTGCCGTATCAGGACCTTACGATCATGGACGCCTGCCTGGAAACCGGCGTGCATTATCTCGACACCGCAAATTACGAGCCGCCCGAACACGCCACCTACTCATATTCGTGGCAATGGGCCTACCACGATCGCTTCCGCGAGCGCGGGCTGATGGCGCTCCTCGGCAGCGGGTTCGACCCCGGCGTCACCAGCGTCTTCACAGCGTACGCCCGCAAACACCACTTCGACCGAATTGAGGAGCTCGATATCATCGACTGCAATGCCGGCGATCACGGCAAGCCGTTCGCGACGAACTTCAATCCGGAGATCAACATTCGCGAGGTTACCCAGAAGGGCCGCTACTACAAGGACGGCCGGTGGGTGGAGACCGACCCGCTCGCGGTCTCCGACGAGTTCGATTTTCCTGACGGAATCGGGCCGCGCAAGATCTACCTGATGTACCATGAGGAGCTCGAGTCGCTGGTGCGGCATATGCCCGAAATCCGGCAGGCTCGGTTCTGGATGACTTTTTCGGACAACTACCTGAAGCATCTCGAGATATTGCAGAATGTCGGCATGACCCGAATCGACCCGGTTAAGTATCAGGGCGTTGAGATCATCCCGCTCCAGTTTCTCAAGGCGGTCCTGCCGGACCCGGCCTCTCTCGGCCCTGACACGCACGGCAAGACCTGCATTGGCTGCCTGGTGCAGGGCACCAAAGGCGATGAGCGTCGCAAGTACTATGTCTACAACATCTGCGATCACCAGCAGGCGTATCGTGAGGTCAAATCGCAGGCGGTCTCATACACCACCGGCGTTCCGGCGATGATCGGAGCGAAGCTGATGCTGACCGGAGCCTGGCGCGGCGCAGGGGTGTTCAACCTCGAGCAGCTGGACCCGGATCCGTTCATGGAAGCCCTCAACAAGCACGGACTACCATGGCACGAGACCTTCCTGTAGAGGGCGGCAGATCCGGGGATGAGCCCGGGCTCGGCGGGGAGGCTTCCGGCTCCGATCCTGCGCCTGTGTTCGGCCCCGGGTTCGACCCGCACACCGTGCCGTCGCCAAGCTACGTCATCGATGAAGCGGTGATCGAGCACAATCTCAGGCTGCTCGAGGAGGTGCAACGCCGCTCCGGCGCCGTCATCCTGATGGCGCTGAAGGCGTTCGCGCTTCCGGCGCTGTTTCCGCGGATCGCGGCGGTACTGCCGGGCGTCTGCGCGAGCGGCCCGCACGAAGCCCGGCTCGGCAAGGAGTGCCACGGCGGCGCGGTCCACACCTTCTCGCCGGCCTACTCAGCTGAAGACCTCGAGGAGGTGCTCGCACTCTCCGATCATGTGGTGTTCAACTCACCGGCGCAGTGGCTGCGCTTCAAAGACCGCTGCCTGAAGCTCGACCGCCGTTACGGACTTCGCCTGAACCCGGAGCACTCCGAGGCCGAGGTTGCGTTGTACGACCCCTGCGCGCCCTACTCTCGTCTCGGCACCACCGAGGCGACGCTGCGAGAGGCGCTCGCCGAGCATCCCGACCTGCTTGAGGGGATCAGCGGGCTGCACATGCACACACTATGCGAACAAGGAAGCGATGCACTCGAGCGCACCGTGGCGGTTATGGAGGAGCGCTTCGCCGAATGGCTCCCTCAAATGCAGTGGCTCAACCTCGGCGGAGGGCACCACATTACGCGCCCTGAGTACGACCGCGAACGTCTCATTCGGCTCATCGACCGGCTGCAGAAGCGCTACGATCTGCAGGTGTACCTCGAGCCGGGCGAGGCGCTCGTCCTGAACTCCGGGATTCTGGTGGCGACCGTGTTGGACACCATCGTAAACGCGATGCCGATCGCGATTCTCGACGTCTCGGCCACGGCCCACATGCCGGACGTACTGGAGATGCCCTATCGCCCGGAGATAGAAAACGCCGCGGCACCCGGCGAGCGGGCGCACACCTACCGGCTCGCCGGGCCCACCTGCCTCGCGGGAGACGTAATCGGCGATTACTCCTTCGACCGGCCGCTGCAGCCCGGCGACCGGCTCGTGTTTCTTGACATGGCCCACTACACCTTCGTGAAGACAACGATGTTCAACGGCGTGCAGCACCCGGCGCTGGTGCTGCACAACTCCCAGACCAACCGCACGCGGGTGCTGCGACGTTTCGGATACCACGATTTCCTCGCGAGGTTGACATGACCCCTGAACCGCAGCACGCCGGCGATGCTGATCCGGGCACGCCTTCCGGCGGCTCCGCCGGCAGGCCTTGCGACACGCCTTCCGACAGGCCGCCGCGGAGATTTTTGGAAAGCGAGATCGGACAACCGGAACCGGGCGCCGCCCTGTTTCACGTCATACCGGTACCGTACGAACGCACCGTTTCGTATGGCGCCGGCACCGCAGCGGCGCCGGCGGCGATCCTCGAAGCATCGAACCAGCTCGAGTTGTTCGACGGACACGACGTGCCGGCCGAGGGCGGCATCTACACGCTGCCGGCGGTGGATTGCTCCGGTCCGCGCGAGGAGGTGTTCGCGAGGATTTCGGCGGCCTGCGCCGAGGCGGTGCGCGCCGGTGCGGTGCCGGTGGTGCTCGGCGGCGAGCACTCGGTGAGCGCGCCGGCGGTGCGGGGAGTCGAGCAGGGGCTGCGCGCCGCGCCTCGAGCCTTAGCGCGCGGCTCCGGAACCGTGCCCAACAGGGCGGACGCCGCCGGCGCACGGGGGGACGACGGTCCGGCTCTCGGTGTTGTGCAGTTTGACGCGCATGCCGACCTGCGAGCGCAGTACGAAGGCGACCCGTTCAGCCACGCCTGCGTGATGCGGCGCCTGGTCGACACCGGGGTGCCGCTTCTGCAACTCGGAGTTCGGGCGGTCTCGCCCGAGGAACACGAGCTACGCCGAGAGCTGTCCCGGGCCGGAAAGCTCGCCTTTCACGATGCGGCTGATCTCGTGCCGCAGCGCGTGGTCGAGGTGCACTTTCCCGATTGGTTTCCGGAGCTCGTTTACGTGACGATCGATCTCGACGCGCTTGATCCGGCGGTCATCCCGGCAACCGGAACCCCTGAGCCGGGGGGCTTCGACTGGTACCAGATGCTCGCGCTCCTGGATGCGGTGAGCGCCGGCCGTCGAATAGTCGCGTTTGACGTTGTGGAGCTCGCCCCGGTGCCGGGCCTGCATCTGGCCGAGTTCGCAGCCGCCCGTCTCACCTACCAGGCGATGGGCATCGTCAGACGCAGACTCCTCGGGTAGGCGCACAGTCGTACGAAGCCCGCAGCCGCGGCGACCGGAGGTATCGTGCTCGGGTCCCTGCCGCAACCGGCCGGGCGGTTATTCGCGGCGCGGCTCGGTGCGCCGGCGTTTTCGGCGATACTGCGGAAGCCCGGTGAGATTCCTGCTAAGGTACACGTGTTGCTCGGCTTTGCCGAACCCCTGGCCTTCAAAGAAGCGCAGCGCTCCGGTATTGTCGCTCGCGGTATCGACCATCATCATCCGGGCGCCTTCTTCGATACAAGTCTCGGTGAACTGATCGAGCAAACGTTTGGCAACCCCTGAGCCACGGTATGCCGGGTCAACGCCCAGCCACAAAAGGTGTGCATAGGTCCAGGCGCTTCGTCGCTTCTCGATCAGAGTCCCCATCGCGAACCCGATAACTCTGTTATCGTCTTCGGCCACAAAACAAAGCTCACCATCCGAGACGAACAGGTTGGCGAGCTCGTACTCGTCCCAGGTGCGGTACAAACTCGGCCACTTGTCGGCCGGGAAAAGCCGCTCCCCGAGCAGATAGACCGGCTCTAGATCCGCCAGTTCCATCTCGCGAATCTCAGGCAGTTCGCGTTCATCGTTGTTGTCATTGCTGTTGAGAGGCTGTCTATCAGGTTCAATATTCATACCACCGCACTCAAGTTGAACTACTCGCGCAACACAAGCATGTTGTGTCGGCGATTCGTCCGTATTCTGATTACCTCACGATTGCGTTCGGTCACCGTGACATTCACCAGGTACAAAACGTCGGGCGAGAGCCAGCGAACACCGTAGAACGCGTTTGAGCCGTTATCCTCGAACACCAGGAAGCCGTCCTCAAACCGCCACGCGTTGTACGGGAAGTCGTCCAGCGTGTGTTCCACAGTGCCGTCGGCCTCGAGCGTCAGCTCACCCTCGGGCGTCTGATCCACCGGACCGTTGTCATGGTCGTCGAGGGAATAGCCGCTCAGTCGTTCCGCGTTGTGCACTTGCCAGGTACCGACCCAATCGATCTCGTCGAGCTGTTGACCTACCGTCAGCCCGGCCACCACCGCCACCAGCACCGTACCTATCGCCACCTTCTTCATACTTCCTCCGTATTCTCCCCCGATTTGGCTGCCGGGTGCGGGAATCGGACCTCGAATCGCGCTCCCCGGTCGTTTTCGACCCAAAGCTCGCCTCTTAGCTGCAGGGCGAGTGCCCGGACAAGCTCCAGACCGAGCGAATCGCTCGCTTGCGCCTCAAACGCCGGAGGCAGGCCGCCCCCGTCGTCTGCAACAACGATAACATACCACCCCTGTTTTTCTATATCGGCAATCTCGCTCCGCAGTGAAATCCAGACGTTTCCGCCCTCGCCATTTGGGAACGCATGCTTGAATGCGTTGGAAATGAGCTCATTTGCGAGCAACCCCAGCGGCACTGCGGTGTCGATCGGCACAAAAACGCTGTCTGCCGAGATCTCGACATTCGGGAGGCGTTTCACGCCCTGATAGGTGCGGCGCAACTGCGCTACGATCCGTTGCAGATGTCCCTCAACGTTCACCTCCGAGAGGTTCGCGGCCTGATACACTTCCTCGTGCATCAGCGCCATCGATGCGATACGATTCTCGCTTTCCTGCAACCATGTGCGAAGCTCGGGGCGCTCGATTTGTGCGGCCTGCAGATTGAGCAGGCTCGAGATTACCTGGAAGTTGTTCTTGACTCGGTGGTGGATCTCCTTGAGCAGTGCTTCCTTCTCAGACAGCGATTCCCGCAGGCGCTCCTCGCTCCGCAGCAACTCGTCCTCGCGTTCGCGGATACGCGCCGCCATATCGTTGAACTGCAGGAAGATGCCGCGCAGTTCGCGGTGCCGTGCGCGCTCGAGATGCGCACCGCTCTCTCCGCGCGCCATCGCGTTCATCGCCGATTCGAGCTCCACAAACGGCCTGCGCAGGAAGATCCTCAGCAGGACAAAGGTTCCTACCACCGCAAGCACAGCGGTAACCGCGGTGCTCGCAATCTGTGAATGCAGCAGAGATCGGAGTTGCGTGCGGTAGCGTTCGGCGCTGAACACGAGCTCCACCGCCCCGACGCGCTCACCCTCGTAATAGACCGGC
>PUNW01000251.1 GCA_003552665.1 Spirochaetaceae bacterium
CTCGCTCGAGGTGGACAAATGGATCGATGTGTTGAACGCGGCCGGGCACGAGGTGTTCACGATCGCCGGAAAGTACGGCGGCCCGGTGCGCGGGGTGGCGCAGGAGCGGCAGTTTCAGCTTGACCAGATCTCGTTCGACTCTGAAGAGCAGCACTATATCGAGCGCCTGGTCTTTCCTTATCTGTCCAAGCGCTCGCCCCATCTGACGCCGAGTAAACTGAACGTCGTTCTAGAGGAGATTACGGTCAACAGCGTCGATATAGCCGAACAGCTCTACGAGTATATTCAGGATCAGGCGATCGATGCCCTGATCGGTCAGAATACCAACGCCATGCCGATGACCATTCTCGGGGGCGCGGCCATGCACAAGCTGGCGACCGAGAAGCGAATCGCTACGGTGTTTCACCATCACGATTTCTGGTGGGAGCGCAGCCGCTTCAGTCAGAACCGTATCGAGGGGCTGCTGCACAGGATCATGCCGCCTACCGATCCCGGACTCGAGCATGTGGTGATCTCTTCGTATGCCGCGCACATTCTGGCTTCAATCAAGCGCGTCGATCCATGGGTGGTCCCGAACTGCGAAGACTTCGAGAACCCGGTCACGCTCGATGAGTACAACAGCGACTTTCGAGCCGAGCTCGGCTTCCGTGAGCGCGACGTGCTGGTGGTGCAGCCGACGCGCATCATCCCGCGCAAGCGTATCGAGGACTCAATCGAGCTGCTGGGTGCGCTCCAACGCCGCTATCCGGAGTTTCAGGGGCGGCTTCAGTTTATCGTGTCGCTGTACCAGGGCGATGAGCCTGACGACGACTACGTGGTCGAGATCAAACGCGCTGCCGAGCAGAACGAGATTCCGCTGCATCTGATCTCCGAACGGGTTTCGTCGTTTCGCGCGACCGGGGCACAGGGTGAGAAGCTCTATACCAACCGCGACGTGCTCGCGAACGCGGACCTCGTGACTTACCTTCCGATCTGGGAGGGTTTCGGTAACGCGCTGCTGGAGGCTGTCGCCGCGCGCGTCCCGGTGGCGGTCACGACGTATCTGGTTTACAAGACCGATATCATGCCGGTCGGGATGCGCAATGTGGAGATACGCGACCGCTATGACGAGGAAACCGGATTGCTGTGGATACCTGAGAACGCGCTTGATGAGATTTACTACCTCCTCAAGCATCCGGCCGAACGCGCCGAGCGGGTGACCCATAACTTCGAGGTCGCGCGGCAGGAGTTCGGCATGGATGTGCTCGAGGCGAAGCTGGGCCGGGTGTTCTCGGAGTACGCCCACGAGATCAGGGCCTCGCGCCGCCGGCTTCGCAAAAGCCGCAAGCGCTACTCGGTGTAGACCGCTCGCGCGGTCACTTGCGACGCTTCGTCTTCTTCTTGCGGCGGGCGCCGCGTGATTGAGACGGCGGCACCGCTTCAAAGGTCTGCACCGCCGGCTGAGTCTTCTTGCGGTGCCAGAGAATCGAAATCATCGCCGCGCCGGCGATCACCATTAGTCCGCTGAGAATCTGGCCGGTAGTGATATTGAGCGGCGAGACGAACAGCTCGGGCGGATTAGGAAGCGAGGAGAGTCGGATCGGGAATCCGAGCCCTTCATCCGGCTCGCGGAAGTACTCAGCGATGAAACGGAGTATGCCGTAACCGGCGATATAGCAGCCGAGGACGAAGCCGTTAAAAGGCTTGCGTTTACGGATGAAGAACCACAGGATGACCCATAAGGTGAACCCTTCGAGGAACGCCTGGTAGAGCTGAGACGGATGGCGCGGCAGGTTGATCAGCTCACCGGTGGTGTACTCGATGCCGTGTGCATCGGCAATCTCGGCGACCCATGGATTGCGGGTGTCGAGCCGCCGCGCGTGCGGGAACATCATCCCGATCGACGCGGTGGTGACCCGTCCGTAGAGCTCGCCGTTTATGAAGTTGCCGATACGCCCGAACATGAACCCCAACGGGGCTGCGGCTGCGATGAGGTCGCCCCAGGCAAGGACGTTGAGCTTGTTGCGTTTGAGGTACAGCACCCCAGCAATGACCGCGCCGAGCAGCCCGCCATGATAGCTCATACCCTGCAAACCGGTGAACTGGCCCTCTGCGTCAAACGGCCAGAAGATTAGCCAGGGCGCGGTCAGGAAACGGCCGGTGGGGTCGTAAACCAGTGCCGCAAATATGCGTGCGCCGAGCAGCAGTCCGATGATTCCCCAGAAGAACAGATTGAGGACAGTATCGTTGTCGACCTCCAGCTTCTGCTCGCGGATCTGGTAGCGCACCAACAGGTATCCGACCGTGAACGCAACCAGGTACATCAGGCCGTACCACCGGATCGGCAGACCTGGAATGACGACGGGCGAAATCCACTCGGGGTATTGAAGATATGCCGGCATATTACTGTCCCATCCTATGCAGGTGTTTGTTGTTTAGCCTCGCCGGCTCAGCCGGCGCCGCGGTCCTTGATTTCAATATGACCACTCTCGCGGTCGAAGACAACCGTAACATTCCTGCGAGCTTTGGTCACCTCGCGTACGCGCCCGTGGCTTTCGAACACCACACCCGGAAACAGCGTACCGCGTACAACGATTTCCGCCGGATAATGCTCTTCGAAGCGTTCGCGTAGCGTGAACAGCCGTACGCCCCGTTTCTCGATCTCCTTCAGAAGTTGTCGCTTGCGGCGGCGATTGCGCGCAAGCTGGTCTTCGTCGCCGTCCTTCTCGTTTTGTCGCATCTCGAAGTCGAGATCCGCGGCCGCCTTTTTGAGCTTCTCAAGCTCCGCCTCTTCGCGCTCAATGCGATCGCCGACAAGATAGTCCTGCCCGAACGAAACGAGCGTTCTGATCC
This sequence comes from Spirochaetaceae bacterium, assembly GCA_003552665.1. Taxonomy (GTDB): domain Bacteria; phylum Spirochaetota; class Spirochaetia; order DSM-27196; family SLAA01; genus B1Sed10-166. The sequence continues at coordinate 2,833 of PUNW01000251.1, forward strand.
CGCGCTCGTTACCCAGATTGAAGGTGCTCAGCCCGGCCCTCGCTCGCACGGTGCCTCCGATCACGCCGCCCTTGTCGCCGGTAATCGTAACGCTGTCATTGCTCTTGACCTCACAGCGCATCAGATAATTGGAAACCGTAACCGGGCCAATTGCGAGCACGGTGCAGTGTTCGATGAAGGTAGCCCGCACCGCACCCTTCGTCCGCAGGACGCCCTTGTTACGGCCGTAGACACCCTGCGCGACCGCGATATCCCCGTCGGCCGACAGCAGGGCAGCTTCCACGCCTTCACCTACGCGGATCTCTCCTTCGGCGATCACGTGAAAGCCGCTGCGAACAGTGCCGCTGATCCCGACAAACCCCGGAAACTTGATGTTTCCGCTCTGCAGGCTGACATCGCCCTGCACGTGATACACCGGCTGTACCTCGATGCGGGACCCATCGTACAGAAGCCGGCCGGCGGTGGTCGCCACGAGCGTCACCCGTTCGTCGTCTTCCTGACGCTGCTCGATGTTCGCGCCGATCTCGAGGTTGAGCTTCCTGATCTGTTCGGGCGCAATCGTTGCACCGCTCACGTCCCAGCCGGGCTGCGGCTCGGCATCGGCAGGAACCAGCCGAGCCAGCTCGGTGCCTCCTCGGACGGTGGTGATCTGGCCGCGGTTCTTGTAGTCGGCGCGGCCATCCTCACGGATCAGCACGCCGCTGTCCTCCGTAGGCTGGACGAACAGCTCGAGCTCTTCGCGGCCGCCTTCAACCGGCGGTTTGCCGCGCGCCACCGGAACATCCTTCAGCCCTTTGCCTTCGCCGAGCGCCTTGAGCACGCGCGTGAGAACCTGCTCGCTGATCCCGCTGCTAACGCGGGCGCCCAACAGCGCGTTCTCGATGGTTTGGCGGTCAACCGGACGGCCGCTGCCTTCCGCCGGTTTGACCGTGAGGTAGGCAGTGAGCTTGTCGTTTGCGAGGCGAACCTTTACCTCGCCGTCACGATGTGGACGTACGCGCAGATAGGAGCCGTCGTCGAGCTCGGCGTAATCCAGCGCGCCTTCGGCGGTAGAGACGATCAGGTTGCCTTTTTTCTCGAGCTTCTCGAACAGGCGCACCTTTGGTTCAGCGCCGGGCAAGCCCTCGACTGCTTTCCCGTAGACGTCGCTGCCGGGTGTGCCGTAGCTCGGCGGCGGGATCGATGCTACGCGTTGGTCTTTGATGACCATGCTAACCTGTTGGACGTTCTCCACCGGGAAGACCTCGAACGACGGCGCTTTTTGCAGCTGCGGGTTGGCCTTCAGGCGCTGGAGTTGATTCTCGCGCTCCTTCTCATTCACGAACTGAAGGGAGTGCTCGAGCTGCCGGTCGGGTCCTCTGGTCGGCGGGGTGCCTTGAGCGAGGAGGTAGCCCGTCAGCTCGATCTCCGGCCCGCGATAGAACTCGAGTATATCTTCTTGTATCTGCTCGTACTGCAGGCCCCTGAGCCTGCTCTCTTTGATCGCGCGGCCGAGCTCCTTGAGCACCAGTGGCTTTCCGCGCCCGGTACCTTTGCTCACCGAGAGGACGGCGCGCATGCGATCCTCGGACACGAAGATCTCGAACCACGCGTCTTTGCTGTAGCAGATGGGAACGCGCTCGAAGGCTTCGCCCTTCTCGCGCGCCTCAGCGATCAGTCGCCCAATCTCCTCGGCGGGCTGCAAAAGGTCTTCGCGGTAGCCCAGCTCGACAGCCTCGTTGCGGATCCGGGCTGCGTCCGGCACCGGGTGTTCCTTATCCCCCGGTGTGTAACTGAGCGTGCAGGTGGCGCGGTCCTTGCTGAGCTCTACGGTGTAGCGGTGCGGGCGTGAGCGCAAAACATCCACCCAGTTTGCTCCCACGCGCACAAACCCGGTGGTCTCGGCGATAAGCTCGCCGCGCAGCTTCTGGACGCCGCCGCCGGTATATACCCAAGGGTCGGCGAGCCGTTGCGGCTGCAGCGGTCTCCCCGACAGATCAAAACCGGGGCGTCCCGACTGAGGCGCTTCCACTACCCCGATGCAGTCGCCGGCCTCGGCGTAACCGGTGTCCCGGACGGTAGTGTCTACATACACGCGTTCGTGCACGGTACGGGTGCGGGGCTTGGGCGCCTCGGTCTTTGCGCCGAAGAGCTTTAGGCCGCCTTTCTCGCTCGAGGCTTGAGGCGGCGGGATGCGCTCGGTCTTCTCGATCACGATCTGCGGTGGGTCGGCAGCGCTGAGCCGACGTTCGGCGATTGCGACGAGGTCCTCCGGGATCTCGCGGTAGCGCCAATCGACCTGCTCGGGGAGCGGCTGCTCGGGATCTCTCCCACGGGCAATCGTTGCCTCGATCTCCGCGTTGGGCTTGCGCATGAGGTCCACGAGCGCATCGCGAATGGCGTGCGTATCAATTCCGGCCGAAACCCCCTCGCGCTTCAGCTGCGCGGTAACGCTCTCGATGCTCAACTGCTCGGCGTCCTTGCTTGCGGTGAAGGTCCCGGTGGCGTTCATGCCGCTCTCGTCGATGTGAATCGTGAGGAGCCCCCGAGGGGTCGGGTTCGGTTTCGCCATGGGATCAGGGTTTAAAGCCTTGGCTCATCGCGCGCACGAGCTTGGACTTGTACAGCATGTTCTGCTTGCGCAGCTGGCTAATCTCGATCTGTTGGTTTTTGATCGTCTCGATCAGATCCCCGGTGGTCAAGGTTCCTGAGTGCAGCAGCTCGGAGACGTACTCGAGCTTGGTATTGAAATCCGTTTCGGCTTCCGCCTCGGCTTCGGCGAAGCTGTCGTCGGTGCTGTCATACAGCAGGGGTCCGGTCTCCTCGTGTTGCAGCTGTATCAGCTTATCGGCAATGCGATAGATTGCCTGGGCAAGAACCGATCCGGGCTTGTAGCGGATGAGCGGTATCCGCGATGCGAGGGCTTTGTCCTGCAGGTCATCGCGATAGATGATTCCGAGGTGCTCAGGGTCGAGGTCGAGATACTGCCGGCATGAGCTTCTCAGGCGGCCGAGTTTGTCGGCATCCTGCGGATCTTCGAGCATATTGAGAATGATACGCGGGACGAAGCGGCCGGCTTTTGCACGATAGGCCTCGTAGCTCTGCGGGTCGATCTTCCCGACTTCCGCGAGCAGGCCGGGCACCGAGAGGCGGCTGAGGGTGGAGCTGTCCTTGCGCAGGTCGTTGAGGTAATTGGCGGCCGGGCTCTTCGGTGGGAAGGCATTATGCATGAGGCGAAACACCGCGTTTTTGAGAAACAGGTATGCGTTGACGATGGCCGTAGGCGTCGGCGTCGTGATGATGATGCCGTGCGAGCCCATCAGAAAGAAGTCGACGATGTTGTAGTTGGTTCCCGCGCCCAGATCTAGAACCACGAACTCGGCCTCTATCTTGGCGATGCGGTTAACGAGCTTGCGTTTCTGCCCGGCGCCAAGATTTGCCAGACCCGGTATCTCGGCGTCACCGGGGACGAAGCGCAGGTTCGGGTATTCGGTGTCGAGAACAGCGTCCTCGAACCGCATCCGTCTTTTTCCGAGGAACGGGCCTATGCCGCCCCCGGGGCTGCGCATGCCGAGCATCAGGTGAAGGTTCGAGCCGCCGAGATCGAGGTCGACCAGCACGGTGCGCTTGCCTGCCTGCCCCAACGCGATTGCTAAATTGGCTGCGATCAGAGATTTTCCGACTCCGCCTTTTCCGCTGGCAATCGGGAGGATCTGCATCTACCCTTGGTGCTCCTCGTTGCGCAATGATACCAGGAAAACCAGCAAAAGCAAATCGACCACCAGAATCCCGGCGCCGGCGGCGAGACGGGTGCCGAGCGCCGCACCGACAATCTCACCACGCAGCGTTCCGGATAGCTGTACCGCCATCGCAGGCAGGCCCGCGAAGACCGCGAGAATCTTGCCGAGGCGCAGCAGGTTGAGATACGGCCCGTAGCGGTGGGGGAACACACCCATAAACAGAAAAGCGGCCGCGAGCGCTAATTGTGGTGCGCCAAACCACAGCGTGATAAAATAATCAACAGGGATGCTGGCGTCTACGGTTTGGGTTGCGAACAAAAGATATAAAACCGCGAATCGGAGTAGTTCCCAGGCCGCCGCGATGAAAAACAGAGTCTTGATCAGTGGCATGTAGATGCGAGTTTACGTTGCAGATTCGCCACCGTCAATAGAAAGCCCGGACAGAAAAAAGTATATTCTACCAAGTGACACCTATGCATAGATAACACCGGTCGCACGGCGGCCGGGATTCAAATTGGGAGTTTTTGTTATGAGTAAATGGTTCGGTCGACAGAATAGAGGGGAACGTGCCCTTTGGATGGGCGTTACGACCGTATTGCTGGCCGCTCTGCTGCTTGTGTTGGCATCGCCGACGGTGTTTGCACAGAATGAGCGGTCGGAGAGCGAGCGGTACATGCGGATGTTCCAGCAGGTGTTTCAGTTCATCGAAGAAAACTATGTCGATGAAGTGGAGGCTGAGAAACTGATCGAAGGTGCCATGAAGGGCATGTTCGACGCACTCGATGACCCGCATTCGGCCTATCTGACCGAAAGCGATATGCGCGGTCTCGGGGATACCACCGCAGGTGAGTTCGGCGGAGTAGGGTTGAATATTTCCAAACAGCCCGGCCAGGAGGGCAAGGGATATATCGAGGTAGTCTCGCCGATCGAGGACACGCCCGCGCACCGCGCCGGCATTCAAAGCGGCGATCTCATCGTTGAGGTTGAAGGTGAAAGCACCAGCGGGATGCGCATCGACGAGGTGGTCGATCGGCTGCGCGGTGAGGTCGGAACCGAGGTGGCTGTGAAGATTCAGCGCGGCGAAAACCATCGCTTCGACGTCACCCTTGAACGCGGGAAGATCGAGGTTCCCACTGTCCGCAAAGACATGATCGATGACGATATCGGCTTCCTGCGCATTATTCAGTTCACCCCGTACACGGCTGATCGCGTTGCGGATGCGATCGATTACTTTGAGGAAAACGACTACTCCTCGATGGTGATCGACGTGCGCAGCAATCCCGGAGGGGTTCTGAACGGCGTGATCAACACCGCCAACCTCTTTTTCTCAGACGGAGAGATCGTCGGCACAAGCGGCCGCAATCCGCGCGAGAACCAGGTCTTTACCGCGCGCTCGGGCCAGAAGGTTCCCGACGACCTCCCGATCGTGGTCTTAATCGACGGGGGCTCGGCGTCGGCATCTGAGATTCTCGCCGGTGCGCTCCGCGACCGCGATCGCGCGCTGGTGATCGGAGAGAGCACCTACGGCAAAGGCTCGGTGCAGCAGGTCCGTCGTCTCGGTGAGGCCGGGTTCAGGCTGACGATGTCGCGCTATTACACGCCGGCCGGCATCTACATCGACAAGGAAGGAATCGTGCCCGACCGCCAGGTTGCCGAAGCAAGCCTGTCTGATGATGAGCTCGATCATTACGCGCGTCTGCGCAGCGAGGGGCAGATTCGAGAGTTCCTGCAGGAGACCGAGGACCCCAGCCGGGCGGAAATCGAGGCGTTCATGACCGAGCTGCAGGACGAGGGTTTCGACCTGCCCGAGCGGCTAATGCGGCGTCTTATTCGCGACGAGAAGAACCGCCTGCAGGGCGTGACGCTGGTTTACGACCTCGAGTATGATCTGGTACTGCAGGAAGCGGTTGAGATCCTGCGTACCGGCGCTTTCGAGGAAGAGTTGAAGGCCGCGCAGCGGTAGTGACCGACACTGCGGTACACGGAAACAGCGATACAAGGACGGAGCTCACAGCTCATGGCCCCATCACCGTCGGTGGGGCCGTTTTCGTGGTCCGACCCTATTGCACTGCGCCTCGACC
>PUNW01000124.1 GCA_003552665.1 Spirochaetaceae bacterium
TACGCGGGTCCTGTGCATCGGGCCGTCGACCGCCGAAGCCGCGCGCACCGCGGGCTTGCCGGTTCACCGCGTTGCTCAGGTTCACAGCGATGAAGGGATGGTGCAGGCGGCCGAGCAACTCCGGGCGGAGCAACCGCCGCAGAGAACAGGGTGACCGCAGAGAACAGGGTGATAGACTGTGCGCCTCGGCAGCGCGGGGCCATGGTTATACGATATCGACTTTCATTCGGGAGGCACCACAATGGCAGAACCGGGCAGCATCCCCGTTCCGCCGCCGGGAGAGCGCGGCAGGGACCGGGACGGCAATCAGGTGGAGGTCGACCGGCGGCTGTACATGCAGCTGCTTGTCTTTCGGGGCCGACTCGACGAGGAACGGCTGCGGTACGCGGTCGAGCACGCGGATCTGGAGGCGGTTGTCTATCGTGACCTCTACGATCCCTTCGGCTACGGGTTCTTGACGATGAACGAGGACCCCGGGTATTTCGTCGGCGAGTTACGCTCCTGGCTGCAGGACTCGCCGTTGGCGGAGCTCGAGCCGGTACCGCGCTACAGCATGTTCGGCAGAACCTATACGCTCGGTCACGAAACAGACCCAACGGATGCGCTGTTGAAGCGCCCGCGAGAACGGGCGTTCAACCCGGAGTGGCCGTGGGCGGTATGGTACCCGCTTCGGCGGCGCGGCAGCTTCGAACGCCTGTCCGAGGAAGAGCAGCGGAGCGTTCTCAGCGAGCACGGCAGGCTCGGAGCGACGTTCGGTAAACAGGGCTATGGCGTGGACATTCGGCTCGCCTGTCACGGGATCGACCGCGACGACAACGACTTCCTGCTCGGGCTTGTCGGCCCGTCGCTGCATCGCCTCTCGCTCATCGTGCAGACAATGCGCAAGACACGCCACACCTCCGAGTTCTTAGAGCGGCTCGGACCGTTCTTTGTCGGTAAGGTTCTTCACCGGAGCGTCAGCCGATGAGCGCCGATGCGGTCTTTCTGAACGCGTGCCGCGGGCTTCCCACCGCGCGCATCCCGGTGTGGCTGATGCGGCAGGCCGGCCGCTATCTTCCGGCCTATCGCGAACTGCGCCGTTCGTACGACCTGTTGACGATGATACGCACGCCGGAACTGGCGGCTCAGGTTACGCTGCAGCCGTTAGCGGAGTTCACGCTCGATGCCGCGATCATCTTTTCAGACATCCTCCCCCCGCTGGAGGGCATGGGGTTGGAGCTTTCGTTTGTGTCCGGCAAAGGCCCGGTGATCGGTAACCCGATTGAGCGAAGCTACGATATCGATCTGCTTGCCGCTCCGCCGGCCACCGAGGTCATGGCGCCGACCCTGGAAGCAATTCGGCTCGTCAAGCACGAGCTCAAAGGCCGGGGGACGCCGTTGATCGGTTTTGCCGGTGCTCCCTTTACGCTCGCCAGTTACGCAGTGGAAGGCGGCGGATCGCGCAGCTACTCGCGTGTGAAGTCCCTTATGTATCGCGAGCCCTCCGCCTGGAAGCGACTCATGACCAAACTGGTCACTGTTCAGACCGACTACCTGCTGCGGCAGGTGGATGCAGGTGCCGATGCGTTGCAGGTGTTCGATTCGTTCGTGGGCCTCGCGCTCGGCCCGGACGACTACGAGCGCTATGTAGCGCCGTACAACCGCGTGTTGTTCGCCGCGCTCGTGGAGCGCGAGGTTCCGGTTATCCACTACAGCGGCGGAACCGGCGCCTACCTTGAGACGGTCGCGGCGAGCGGCGGCGATGTTCTGAGCGTTGATTGGCGGATTGCGCTCGATGAGGCCCGCCGGCGGGTTGGAAAGCAGCGGCCGATCCAGGGAAACCTCGATCCGGTAGCGATGCTTGCTCCCTGGCGCGAGCTGCGGGCGCATATCGATATGGTGCTTGCAAAGGCCGGCGCGGAGCCGGGGTACATCTTCAACCTCGGCCAGGGGCTGCTGCCGGAAACGCCGCTGGACAACGTGAAACGGATGGTTGATTACGTGCAGCGTTACAGCCCTGCCGAGACGCACAAGCAGCCGCACACGCGCACGGAGGAAGGCGCATGAGCACAATCGGTGTCCTGGTGATGGCATACGGCGGCCCGGCGTCGCTCGAAGAGATCCCCGGCTATCTCGCCGATATCCGCAGCGGGCGCCCCACCACTCCCGAGGTGTTGGCCGAGATCGCCGAGAACTACCGGCGGATCGGCGGCTCGTCTCCATTGCTCGAGATCAGCGAGCGCCAGGCCGCGATGCTGCAGGAGCGGCTCGGCCGGGAGCGTTTCACGGTGTACCTTGGCATGCGGCACTGGGCGCCCTGGATCGAGGACGTGGTCGCGCAGATGGTAGACGACGAGATCGCGCGCGCGGTGAGTATCGTTTTGGCGCCGCATTACAGTGAGATGAGCGTTCGCCGCTATCAGCAGAAGATCGCCGACGGACTCGAGATGCACCGCGCCGAGGGTGCGATCGAGTTTCGTCATGTCGACAGTTACCACGACAATCGTCATTACCTCGATGCACTGCATGAGCGCCTGAAGCAGGGGCTTGCGATCTGGACCGAAGAGGAGCGCGACCGGGTGCATGTGGTCTGGAGCGCGCACAGTCTGCCGAAGCGTATCCTCTCTGCCGGAGATCCGTATGACCGGCAGCTGCGCGAGACAGCCGGCCTCCTGGCTCAGAAGGCCGGCATTGAGGCTGAGCGGTGGAGCTGGAGTTATCAGAGCGCAGGCAAGAGTGCCGAGCCGTGGCTGGGCCCGGACCTGCCCGATCATCTGGAAGAGCTCGCACGATCCGGGGTGCGCGATGTTCTGGTGCAGCCGATTGGGTTTGTTTCGGATCACGTTGAGATCCTCTTCGACATCGACATCGAGGCCCGTGAGGCGGCGGCGGAGCTCGGGGTCCGGCTTGAACGTCCCCCGGCGCTGAACGACAGCCCACTGTTTGTTGAAGCGCTCGCCGAGGCTGTGACCGAACAGGCGACGCCGTGGCTGTGACCCGGTCGAAGCGGGGCGAGCGGGCCGAGCGGGTCGCGACGCGGATCGCGGTGCTCGGCGGAGGCGTCAGTGGTCTGGCCGCGGCATTCTATGCCCGGCGCGAATACCCTGAGGCTGAGGTCGTGGTGCTCGAGGCTTCGGAGCGCTTCGGAGGTACGGTGCGCACGGTCGCGAAAGACGGTTTTGTGCTGGACCTCGGACCGGATGCGCTGCTGACCCGAAAGCCGGCGGGGCTCGAGCTCTGTCGCATCCTCGGACTCGAGCATCGGCTGATCGCCCGCAATCCCGAGGGCCGCGCGGTATACGTGCGGCGCAATGGCGAACTGCGCCGGCTGCCGGCTTCGATGCGGATGTTTGTGCCACTCGACGAGAGCGAGCTGCGGGCTTCCGGCGTGCTCTCGGCGCCGGGAGCTGCGCGGGTGTTCCGGGGGCCCCTGACCGCCGCAACCGGACCGGGCAGCGTCCCGGGCCGACGCGCTGCGGACGATGAAAGCATCGAGGCGTTCTTCAGCAGACGGTTCGGTGCCGAGATGTACCGTTACCTCGCCGAGCCGCTGACCGCCGGAATACTCGGCGGCGACGGCTCCCGGCTCAGCATGGCGGCGAACTTCGGGGAGCTGGTACGCCTTGAACGCGAGCACGGGCAGATCATCCCGGCGTTGCGCGAACGCTTCGGGGGAAGTGCGCCGCCGGCCGGCGCGGCGGCTGAAAGCAAGGCCGGCTCGATTGCTGAACAGCCGGCCGCAGCAGCGGCCGAAAAGCCGCTCCGGGGGGCGGCCGAACAACCGGCAGGCGCGGATGTCTTTCGGAGCTTCCCCGGAGGGATGTGCGAGCTGACCGGCGCCCTCGAAGAGGCGCTGCGAGAAGACGAGGGCTGCCGGCTCGAGCTCAACAGCAGAGTCGCCGGTATCGCCCGCGGTGGTCGCACCGTGAGTCCGGACTCGGGGTTGGGTGCGCCGGCTGCCGGTCGCTCACGTTGGCGGGTGGAGCGCGCCGGCGGCGGCAGCGTTGAAGCCGATGCGGTGATCTGCGCGCTGCCGGCTTACGCGGCTTCGCGGGTGATCTCGTCGATCGATCCCGAGCTTGCACCCCTTCTGGCGGAGACCGTCTATTCACGCGCGGCGGCGGTCTTTCTGGCGATACCCACCGAGGCGGTCGCGATGGATCTATCAGGGTCGGGGTATCTGGTTCCGCGCGCAGAAGGAGGCATAGTGACAGCCTGCACCTGGTCGTCACGCAAATGGCCCGGGCGCGCACCGCAGGGTTATGAGCTGCTGCGGGTGTTCATGGCACCTCCGGTAGGGGCCGACAGGGACGCCCCGGCGGACAGTCCGGCGGTGGACATCCCGGGCCGCGGCGAGCCTGCCGCCCGTGACGCCTCCACACCCGCCGATGCGTTTGAGGCCCTCACCGACGGGGAGCTGATCGAGAGGGCGCTCGGGGAGCTAAGGGAGACGCTTGGTATCCGAGCCGAGCCTCGCCTGGCTGAGGTATGGCGTTGGGATTGCGGGGTGGCTAACTACACCCTTGGTCACCTGGAGCGCCGCGCCGAGATTGAGCGCCGGCTCCAACAGCAATCCGGGCTCGTGGCCGCCGGCTCGGCGCTTTACGGGGTGGGCATTCCGGACTGTATCCGCTCAGCGCGCGAAGCCGTGGACCGCCTGGGTACCGCGCTCGCCGGGCTCGGTACCGCCATTTAAACCTCCGAGTCCGTCGCGGTGCCCGGATCGGATGCCGAGCCTGCACCGGCGGCGCGCATCCCGACGGCGCGCAACCCGGCGGCGCGCAACCCGGCGGCGCGCGTCCGGGGTAGCCGCTCGCGAATCCACGCTTCTATGTCTGCGAGCACTCTGGGGTGTTCCGGCTCGTTGAAGAGCTCATGGTACAAACCGTCGTAGATCTTGAGTGTCTTGTCCGGTGATTGCGTCGTGTTGAACACCAGCCGTGCGCCGTCCGGATTGACGACGCGGTCGGCGCTGCCCTGCAGAAGCAGGACGGGGATCGTGACGCGCGAAGCTGCGGTTGCGGCGTACAACATGGCCTGCAGCAGCTCGGTCCCGAGCCTTGCGGTCACCTTGCCGGGGTACACCAAGGGGTCATCAAGATACTGCTCAACGACTTCCGGGTCGCGGGAGATTTCGCCTGCGTCGACCGGTTTCACCATCCGTGTTTCCGGCGCCAGTACCGAGAGCAGTCTGCCTACAAGAAGCGTAATGCGTGACAGGTGCCTACCCGCCGTGACCGCCGGTGCCGAGAGCACCGCGCCGGATATCGGCGCCTGGCCTTCAGTCAGGTGCAGAAGCGCAATTAGACCACCCATGCTGTGGCCGATCAGAAAGACCGGCAACGTAGGATGTTCTTGCGTCAACAGACGGCAGAGCATTGCCAACGTGCGGGTGTAGTCTGCGAATCGTTCCACGTGCTCCCGAGTTCCGCTCGAGCGCCCGTGCCCCGCCAAATCGAAGGCGCACACCGCATAGCCGCGTGGTACGAGGTGTCGGACGACGTTGAGGTAGCGCCCCGAGTGTTCACCGAGGCCGTGAACGACGAGCAGGCTCGCTCGCAGCGGTTCGGACGTCGGATGCCAGACCTGGCGGTATATAGACCGGCCGGCTTCACCGGCAAGCTCTTGTTCAAAATGACATATTTGAAACTGCTCCGCCTCGTGGCCTCGGGTGTTGGTATCATGCCTCTTCACCATCACACGCCTCCCCAGGATAGGATCGGCTCAGCGCGGCCGAAGGTACTTTCTCCACAACCGGGGCGGGTGCTCCCCTGCGAAATGGCGAACCGTGCGGTACTCGCCGCTGCGCCACTGCTCAAACTGGTCCGCATACCAGCGGTTTCCGGCGTGTCCGCTCTGTCCCGCGAAGTGCGACACCCACGCCTCGACTCCGTCTGTTCCTAAACGGAATACGCTCCGATTGACGGCGCCCCCTACAACCTCGAATGGATGCTCAACCGAGTAGGAAGCTCGTCCTACCGTCATCTGGCCGCCGCCGTAGGGGGATGGCCCGCGATTGAACAGCGGCCGCAGCAGCGCCATCTCACCGAGGACGTGCTCGAGCTCGAGCGTCTGCACTTCGTCCCAGCGCCACGACTCCACGCTCGCGCCGTGGCGCTCGACGAGCTCGTCGACGGCGGCATCAAAGGCAATGCGAAGTACGCGGTCTACGCCGCGAGCGGTCCAGCCGGTGTGTTCGCGCTCGAGCACGGCTTCGAAGCTGTTGTAGGCGAGGTCACGCACCGCGACGAACTCCCGGTACAGCTCGTCACCCAGATGAGGCGCGAAGGCTGCGCGCATCGCGGTGTAATGCCAGGTTGAGAAGATGAGCGGCCCGGCCTGCCCGGGAGCGTTGATCGGACGATCGAGCCAGCTCTGAAGCTCGGCCTTTGCGGCTCGCCCGGTAGCCGAAAGGTCATGGGCCTCGAGCGCCTGCAGAAAGCGAGGCAGGCGGTCGGCGGCATGCTGGTTGTACCAATCGGTCTGCATCTCCATGGAGCGTTCAATAGTGATTGAATCATCAGCCTCGAGCTGCGCCGCGATGCGCCGCATCCGGGCCGGAGGTTGCGGGTCGGCGGTAATCGTATGCGGAAACGGCGGCTCGACCACGCGATGGTTCGCGGTCGCAAGGTAGCCTTGGGCGGGGTTCACCAGCTCCGGAAGCTCTTCGAATCTGAGCACACCCGAAGAGGCATCTTCAGAGCGAACCCAACCGCGGCGAGGTATGAGCCCCATTTCCTCTGCCTGGAGTCCGCTTACGCCCCACGTACTGCCGGCGGCCTGCGTCTTTTCCCCGGCCTGCGTCAGGCTCCCGGGACGACGTGGAATCAGTCCGGCGGTCCGGAACGCAATCGTGCCTTCAAGGTCGGCGTAGATCACGTTCTGTGCGGGAAGGGCCCAACTCCGCAGAGCCTCACGGAACTCAGCCCAGTTCTCGGCCTGCGCCATGCCTAACACCGCATCGAAGATGCACGCCTCCGCGTGATAAGCCGTCCAATCCAGCGCCAGTGGTGGATCATCTTCGATCAGCCGCCCGTTGCGGGTCTCCACGAGCGTGACCGGCTCAGGGTCGCCGCCTGCCACCTGGATTCGCTCCTCGCGCAGATCGGCGCGATACCAGCGTTCGTCGTGCTCGAAAAGCTCCGGATCATCCGGATGGCGGCGTTCCAGGTATAGGTCCTGCGTGTCTCCCGTGTTTGTGAGGCCCCACGCGAGCTGCCGGTTATGGCCGACCGCAACCAACGGCGTTCCCGGAATCGAGAACCCGCGTACCCACAGCTCTCCGGGAACCTCGAGCTCCAGTTCGTACCACACCGAGGGCAGCCCAAGAGACAAGTGCACGTCGTTGGCCAAATGAGGAACCCCGTCGGCGGTTCGTTCTCCCGACACCACCCAGCTGTTGCTGCCGGTCCGTGGAATCGGACCAAGGGTCGCAAGGTTGCGTACGGCTCTGAGCTGCGACAGGACTTCAGGCGGCGCTGCGCCGTGCGCCGGTGCGCGCGCCGCGCGGCCGCCGGACGGTGAGCCCGTCGCACGGTGCGGCGCTCCCGGTTCGGTTTCGGCGAGCGGAGGCCCGGCATCCTCGCCCGGCCGGACGGCCGGTCCCCGGTAGTCGTAGGGCGGGAGAATCTCGGCGACCATCTGCATCCCCACCTGTTCGATCATCAGTTGTCGTACGAGCTCGGCCTCCCAGTTCTGACCGAGATCGAACGCCATGAGCGCCGGCACGGCTCCGACGTCATGCGCCGACCACGGCTCCGGGCGATGGCGCAGAAGCCTCAGCTCCAGAGGCCGCGGCCCGCGCTCGAGAAACGCGTTGACACCCTCAGCGTAGCGCTCGATAAGGCGCCGGGTGGCCGGGCTTGCCGACTCCACAACGCGCTCGGCGACCGCGGCGAGATCTATCCGTCGCAGAAGAGTATCCGCCTCGACGAGGTCCGGCCCGAACCATTCGGCCAGCCTCCCTTGGACCACCCGGCGTTGAAACTCCATCTGCCACAGCCGCTCGCTCGCGTGAAGGTAGCCCTGCGCGAAGACTAGGTCCTCGATCGTTTCAGCCGGGATATGCGCAACACCGTGCTCATCGCGAGAGATTCGGACCTCGGCCTCGAGCCCGGGCAGCAGGCGCTCGCCGGTGATCTTCGGAAAGGGGCTGCGGATCAGCAGCATTAGGGCGACGACGGAGAGCGTCGCTATCGCAACCGTTGCGCCTGCGACTGTAAGAGCGATCCTCCCGATACGCATCGTTGTTTAGCGCTCCAGTAAGAAAGCATACGCCGGAGTTCGGCATTGCGCAAGGGTGCGGCTCGGTACTTTACATCACCAGGGCGTTACGCTAAAGTTGGCAATTAGCTGAGTGAACCAATCAGCCACAATGGCGGTAATTGAAACGCGAAGAGGTGCTCCTGATGAAGATGATGTACTTTATGCTGATGGCGCTCGCGCCTGCTGCTCTGTATTCACTCTACGCCTATCGTCTGCAGGCACTGCTGTTGATCGTGACCGGTGTTCTTTCGGCGATGGCTGCCGAAGCGCTGTTTCAGAAGCTGACAGGCCGGAAAGTGACGGCTACAGACGGCAGCGCAGCCA